>JAIOJM010000135.1 GCA_019911785.1 Sulfuricella sp.
TCTGGCTGCTGCTGGCGTGGTTTCTGGTCTTGATTGCGCGGGCCCTTTACCTGCAGGGGCTGAACAACGACTTCCTGCGGCAGAAGGGGGATGCGCGCTACAGCCGGGTAATCGAACTGACCGCGCACCGCGGCATGATCACCGACCGCAACGGCGAACCGCTGGCGATCAGCACGCCGGTGGAGTCGGTGTGGGCCAGCCCGAAAGATTTTGAGATCACACCGGAACGTATCCGTCAGTTGAGCGGGATACTGGAAATGAGCGAAAGCGACGTGAAGAGCCGCTTCACTCACGGCCAGCGCGATTTTGTCTACCTCAAGCGCCAGGTACCTCCGGAAACCGCGGCACGGGTGATGCAGGTCGATGCGCCGGGCGTGTTCCTGCAGCGCGAATATCGCCGCTACTACCCTGCCGGGGAGGTGGTGGCCCATCTGCTCGGCTTTACCGGCGTCGACGACAACGGCCAGGAAGGGCTCGAGCTGACCTATCAGGACTGGCTCGCCGGCAAGCCGGGCAGCCGCCACGTGATCAAGGATCGCCTCGGCCGTATCGTCGAGGATGTGGAAAGCATTCGCGCTCCGCAGGACGGGCATGATCTGGCGCTCAGCATCGACCGCAAGATCCAGTACCTCGCCTACCGCGAGCTGAAGGCGGCGGTCGCCGCGCACAAGGCCAAGGCCGGCGCGATCGTGGTGCTCGACGCGAAGACCGGCGAAATCCTGGCGCTGGCCAACCTGCCTGCCTACAACCCCAACAACCGTGCCAAGCTGAACCGCAACAGCACGCGCAACCGCGCCGTGACCGACATCTTCGAGCCGGGTTCGACGATGAAGCCCTTTACCGCGGCGGCGGTGCTGGAGTCGGGGAAATTCAAGCCCGATTCACCGGTTCAGACCGCGCCCGGTACCTTCACCATCGGTTCGGCGACGATCCATGACGCCCATCCCAATGGGGTGCTGACGGTGTCGCAGGTGATCCAGAAGTCGAGCAACGTCGGTGCTGCCAAAATGGCGCTGTCGCTGGAGCCTGAAACCCTGTGGAATGCTTTCGACCGGCTCGGCTTCGGCAAGCCGCCCCATGCGGGCTTCCCCGGCGAGGCGTCAGGCAGGCTGCGCCCCTACAAATCCTGGCGGCCGATCGAGCAGGCCACCATGGCTTACGGCCACGGCATTTCCGTCAGCCTGCTGCAACTGGCGCGCTCCTATATGGTGTTTGCCGGAGACGGCGAAATCAGGCCGGTCTCTTTGCTCAAGCTGGATGTTCCGCCGACAGGGGCGAAGGTGGTTGCGGCGGAAACCTCGCAAGCCGTGCGCAGCATGCTGGAACTGGTGGTGATGCCGGGAGGCACGGCGCCGCGCGCCCAGGTGATGGGCTATCGCGTGGCAGGCAAGACCGGTACGGCGCACAAGGAAGAAAACGGCCATTACTCGACGGATAAATACATCGCTTCATTCGTCGGCCTGGCGCCGGCGTCCAATCCGCGCCTGATCGTGGCGGTGATGATCGACGAACCTTCCAATGGCCAGTATTACGGCGGCACGGTGGCCGCGCCGGTATTCAGCCAGGTGATGTCGGGCGCGCTACGCCTGCTCTCCGTGCCGCCCGATGCCCCCACCAACAATATCCTGCCGCTGCAAGGCGCCCCCGAAGTGAAGGAGGTGGTATGACTTCCGTGAGGGGTGAGGAGTCAGGGGTGAGGAGCGGCGAATGGGTTGAGCGCCTCTCTCGTCTCGGTATTGCCGGCAGGCGGCTGACTGCAGATAGCCGACAGGTCAAGCCGGGCGATGTCTTTGCCGCCTATCAGGGCGAGCGGATGGATGGGCGCAGGTTCATCGCCCAGGCCGTTGCCGCCGGCGCCGGCGCGGTGCTGTGGGAGCGCGAGGGTTTCGAGTGGAATGCCGAGTGGGAAGTGCCGAATCTTCCCGTCGAGGGTTTGCGCGACAAAGTCGGCGAGATTGCCAGCCAGGTTTACGGCGAGCCGTCGCGCCAGTTAAGGACGATCGGCATTACCGGCACCAACGGCAAGACTTCGTGCTGCCACTGGATTGCCCAATGCCTGACCAAACTGGGCAGAAAAACCGCCCTGGTGGGCACGCTCGGCAACGGTTTTCCCGGCGCGCTGGCACCTGCCGCCAACACCACGCCGGATGCGGTCAGTCTGCACGGTTTGCTTCGCGACTACCTGGCTGAGGGTGCGAAGTGCGTGGCGATGGAAGTGTCGTCCCACGGTCTGGCGCAGGGCCGGGTCAATGGCGTGCATTTTGACATCGCCGTGCTCACCAACCTGTCGCGCGACCATCTGGATTACCACGGCGACATGGCGTCCTACGCTGCCGCCAAGGCCGGCCTGTTCGCGTGGCCGGAGCTGCAATACGCGGTGCTCAACATGGACGATCCGTTCGGCGTCGAACTGGCCGGCAAGCTCGGCTGCAGCGGCGTGCAGACGGTGGGCTACAGCCTGGAAGGGAGGCATGAGGGTTGCCGCTTTGCCGTTCTGGCGCAGAACCTGGCAACGGACGAACAGGGCATCCGCTTCAAGGCGGTAACGCCATGGGGGACGGCACAGCTGAGCAGCAAGATGCTCGGCCGCTTCAACGCTTCCAACCTGCTGGCTGCGCTGGCGGTACTGCTGGTGAGCGGCATCGCACTGGAAGATGCGGTGCGCGAACTGGGCAAGGTTGAATCGGTTGCGGGCCGCATGCAGTGCCTGGGCGGCGAGGGCAAGCCGCTGGTGGTGGTGGACTACGCCCACACCCCGGATGCGCTGGAAAAGGTGCTCGGAACTTTGCGCGAAACCATGGGCGACAAAAGCAGGTTGATCTGCGTATTCGGCTGCGGCGGCGAACGCGACCGCGGCAAGCGCCCGCTGATGGGAGCGGCGGCGTCGCGCCTGGCGGACAGCGTGATCGTGACCAGCGACAACCCGCGCGGCGAGGATGCCCACGCCATCATAGCCGAGATCATCGCCGGCATGGGCGCCAACTACCATGTGATCGATGACCGCGCTGCCGCCATAGACGCCGCGGTGCGCGGGGCGCAGCCGGATGACGTGGTGCTGATCGCCGGCAAGGGTCACGAGGATTACCAGGAAATCAAGGGCGTGAAATGGCCCTTTGCCGATGCCGCTGTGGCACAACGAATTTTGTCCCAAATCGGGATTCCGACTTTAGCTATGCGCTGAAGCGTATGAAAGATCGTATGCAAGGAAATGCAACATGTTAAGCCTGAGTGCAGCAGCCAAGGCCCTGAACGCTGAAACCAGCGGTGCGGACGTGACGTTCTCCGGCGTCACCACCGACAGCCGTGCGGTGGCGGCCGGCGATCTGTTCGTGGCGCTGAAGGGCGAACGTTTCGATGGGCACAATTACGTCAAGCAGGTGATGGAACAGGGCGCAGCCGCAGCACTGGTGGAGCGGCGCGACCCGGCCTGGGGCGATTTCCCGCTGCTGGTTGTCAAGGATGCACGCCTGGCTCTGGGTGAACTGGCCGGGCATTGGCGCAGCCGCTTCACCATTCCCGTGGTGGCGCTCACCGGCAGCAGCGGCAAGACCACGGTGAAGGAAATGATCGCCGCGATCCTGCGGGCTCAGACCGGCGTGGCCGATCAGGTGCTCGCGACCAAGGGCAACCTCAACAACGACATCGGCATGCCGCTGACGCTGCTCGGATTGCGCGACACCCATCGCTACGCCGTGATCGAGATGGGCATGAACCATCCGGGCGAGATCGCGTATCTGTCCAGGATCGCCAGGCCCGATGTGGCGCTGATCATCAATGCCCAGGCCGCCCATCTGGCGGGTTTGGGCACGGTGGAGGCGGTGGCTCGCGCCAAGGGCGAGATTTTCCAGGGCCTGGCCGCCAACGGTACCGCCGTGATCAACGCCGACGACCCTCATGCGGCACTGTGGCAGGAACTGGCGGGGGCTCATCCCATCATCCGCTTCGGCCTCGAGCAGCAGGCAGAAGTGTCGGCCAGCTTCAAATTGCAGCCCTTCGGCAGTGCAATCGAGGTGGTCACTCCCGCCGGTAAATTTGCTGTCGCCTTGCCGGTACCGGGCGAGCACAACGTGCGCAACGCCCTGGCGGCCACTGCCGTGGCTCAGGCTCTGGGTGTCGACAACGCAACCGTCGCCGCGGGGCTGGCAAAGGTTTCCAGCGTCAAGGGCCGGCTGCTGAAAAATCCCTGCCTGCACGGCGCCACCATGATCGACGATACCTACAACGCCAACCCCGGCTCGGTACGGGCGGCGATCGCCGTGCTCGCCGGCATGCCGGGCAAGAAGGTGCTGGTGCTCGGCGACATGGGTGAACTGGGCGAAAACGCACGCGCGCTGCATGCCGAAATCGGCGGAGCGGCGAAGGCGGCCGGGATCGACCTGCTGTTCACCCTGGGCGATCTGAGCGCCGCTGCTGCGCAGGCTTTCGGCGAGGGCGGACGGCATTTCGAATATATCGAGGACCTGCTGCACGATATCGAAAACCTGCTGGCGCCGGAAGTGACTGTACTGGTGAAGGGTTCGCGTTTCATGCAGATGGAGCGGGTCGTGAAAAGTTTCGAGCTGAAGGGGGATTCGACATGCTGCTCGCACTGACCCAATGGCTGGGGCACGACATTCGCGCCTTCAACGTGTTCAGTTACATCACGCTGCGCGCGGTGCTGGCGATGCTGACCGCGCTGATGATCTCGTTCATCGTCGGTCCGACCATGATCCGCAAGCTCACCGCCTACAAGATCGGCCAGTCGGTACGCGACGACGGTCCGCAGACGCATCTGGTCAAGGCGGGAACGCCGACCATGGGCGGCGCGCTGATCCTGGTTGCGATGGCGATTTCCACCCTGCTCTGGGCGGACCTGAGAAACACTTATGTCTGGGTCGTGCTGGCCACCACGCTGGGATTCGGTGCAATCGGCTGGGTCGATGACTGGCGCAAGGTGGTGCATCGCAATCCCAAGGGGCTGTCGGCCAAGGCCAAGTATTTCTGGCAGTCGCTGATCGGAGTTAGTGTTGCCGCGTTCCTTGCCATGACTGCCACGCTGCCGGCCCATACCGAACTGATCGTGCCCTTCTTCAAGATGCTGACGATTCCTCTCGGCGGAGTGGGCTTCGTCGTGCTGACCTATT
Organism: Sulfuricella sp.; assembly: GCA_019911785.1. The sequence continues at coordinate 5,124 of JAIOJM010000135.1, forward strand.
TCGTCATCGTCGGCAGCAGCAACGCGGTCAACCTCACCGACGGGCTGGACGGCCTGGCGATCATGCCGACGGTGATGGTGGCGGGCGCGCTGGCGCTATTCGCCTATGTGGCCGGCAACTTCGTTTTTTCGCGCTACCTCGGCGTCCCCTATGTGCCGGGCGCTGGCGAACTGGCCGTGTTCTGCACCGCCCTGGCCGGAGCCGGCCTGGGGTTCCTGTGGTTCAATGCCTACCCCGCCGAAGTGTTCATGGGCGATGTGGGTGCGCTGGCGCTGGGTGCCGCGATCGGCGTGGTGGCGGTGATCGTGCGGCAGGAGATCGTCCTGTTCGTGATGGGCGGGGTGTTCGTGGTGGAAACCCTGTCGGTGGTGCTCCAGGTGGGGTCGTTCAAACTCACCGGCAAGCGCATCTTCCGCATGGCGCCGCTGCATCACCATTATGAGTTGAAGGGCTGGAAGGAGAATCAGGTGGTGGTTCGCTTCTGGATCATATCGATGATGCTGGTGCTGGTTGGGTTGTCCACCCTGAAACTGAGATGAGCTTGAACCTCGAACATAAAAAAGTGCTGGTGGTGGGGCTGGGCGACACCGGCCTCTCCATGGCGCGCTGGCTGGATGCGAGAGGCGCGGTGGTGGCTGTCGCCGACTCGCGCGACCACCCGCCCCACGCCGCACGCCTTCAGGCCGAGCTGCCTGGCGTGCCGCTATTCACCGGCAAGCTCAGGGAAGAAGTGTTTCGCAATGCCGACCTGCTCGCGGTCAGTCCGGGCGTTTCCCTGCGCGAACCGGCCGTTGCCGATGCGCTGGCGCACGGCGTGGAAGTGGTCGGGGATGTCGAGCTGTTTGCTCAGGCACTCAGGACTCAGGACTTGGAACTCCGGACTCGGGTTCTGGCCATTACCGGCTCCAATGGCAAGAGCACGGTGACCGAGATGGTCGGTGCGATGTGCAAGAAGGCTGGCCTGCATACGGTCGTGGCGGGAAATATCGGCCTGCCGGTGCTGGATGCATTGGGCGATCTGGATCGGCGCGGCGAGACCGCTGACGTGTTCGTGATCGAACTCTCCAGTTTCCAGCTGGAAACCACGCACACCCTGAACCCGGCTGCAGCGACCGTGCTCAACGTGACCGAAGACCACATGGACCGCTACCAGGGCATGGAGGATTACGCCGCGGCCAAAGAGCGCATTTTCGCCGGCAACGGCATCCAGGTGCTGAATCGGGAAGACCGCTACAGCCTGGCGATGGCGAAGCCCGAGCGCAGGGTGATGACGTTTGGCCTGGATGCGCCGCAAAAACCCGAGGACTGGGGTTTACTGAGCGACGAAAGCGGCCCATGGCTGGCGCAGGGCGGAAACCGGCTGTTGGCCGTAGCCGATCTGCCGCTTGCCGGCTTGCATAACGCGGCCAATGCGCTGGCCGCTCTGGCCCTGTGCCGCGCCATCGACCTGCCGCTCCAGCCCCTGATCGAGGCGCTGCGCGAATTCAGGGGCTTGCCGCACCGGGTGGAGAAAGTGGCGGAGATTAGCGGGGTGACCTTCTATGACGATTCCAAGGGAACCAACGTGGGCGCCACGGTAGCGGCGCTCAACGGCATGGCGCAGAAAGTGGTGCTGATTGCCGGCGGCGATGGCAAGGGCCAGGATTTCAGCCCGCTGGCACCGGCGGTGTCTGCCCATGCCCGTGCCGTAGTGCTGATCGGCCGTGATGGGCAGAAGATCGGCGCTGCCCTGGCCGGCTGCGGCGTGCCTCTTCTACCTGCTGCGAGCATGGAGGAGGCGGTGATCCAGGGATTCGAGCAGGCCCAGCCGGGTGATGCGGTGCTGCTGTCGCCGGCCTGTGCCAGTTTCGACATGTTCCGCAACTACGAACATCGCGCCCAGGTATTCATCGCCGCAGTCAAAGAACTGGATGGGGCGAAAGCATGAACTCCTATTCTCCGGTAGCCGTCCAGCACGCCAGACCCGACTACGACCGCACCCTGCTGTGGCTGGTGATCCTGCTGCTCGGTTTCGGGCTGGTGATGGTGTATTCCTCCTCGATCGCCATCGCCGCAGCAAGCAAACACACCGGTTTCCAGGAAAGCTATTACCTGGTGCGGCAGGCGGCTTTCCTCGGCGTCGGCGCCTTGTTCGGCCTGTTTGCCTTCCAGGTGCCGAACAAGGTGTTGCAGGAAACCGCGCCCTATCTGTTCCTTGCCGGCCTGGTGCTGCTGGTGCTGGTGCTGATTCCCGGCATCGGCCGCGAGGTCAACGGCAGCCAGCGCTGGCTGTCACTGGTGGTGATCAATCTGCAGCCGTCCGAGTTCATGAAGCTGTTCGCGGTGCTCTACGCCGCCGATTACACGGTGCGCAAGGCGGCTTACATGGACAACATCAAGAAGGGCTTCATGCCGATGTTCATGGTGATGCTGCTGGTCGGCGGCCTGCTGCTGCGGGAACCGGATTTCGGGGCGTTCGCCGTGATCACCAGCATCGCCATGGCGATCCTGTTCCTCGGCGGCATGAACTGGCGGCTGTTCGCCGGCCTCATCGCCATGCTGCTGGTGGGCTTCCTGGTGCTGATCTGGACCTCGCCCTACCGCATGCAGCGCATTATCGGATTCATGGATCCCTGGGCCGACCCCTACGGCAAGGGCTACCAGCTTTCCCACGCCCTGATCGCCTTCGGCCGCGGCGAATGGTACGGAGTCGGTCTGGGCGCGAGCGTCGAAAAACTGTTCTATCTGCCGGAAGCGCACACCGACTTCCTGCTCGCAGTGATCGCCGAAGAGCTCGGGTTTGCGGGCGTGGCCGTGGTGCTCCTGCTGTTCGTCTGGCTGACCGTCCGCGCTTTCTCCATCGGCCGCCAGGCAGCCGGGATCGACCGCCATTTTGCCGCGCTGGTGGCCTACGGCATCGGCATCTGGCTGGCGGTGCAGGCGATCATCAACATGGGCGTGAACATGGGCCTGTTGCCGACCAAGGGCCTGACCCTGCCCCTGCTGTCATTCGGCGGCAGCGGAATTGCCGCCAACTGTACTGCGATAGGGGTGCTGCTGCGGGTGGACTGGGAGAACCGGCAGGTGATGAAGGGGTACTCGGTATGAGGTTCAGGGATCAGGGATCAGGGATCAGGGATCAGGGAAAGCATCGCGCGAAGCGCGACACAAACCCCCTAGTCCCTAGTCCCTGCCCCCTAGTCCCTGGCCGCTGCATTTTAATTATGGCGGGCGGCACCGGCGGCCACGTGTTCCCGGCCCTGGCCGTGGCGGATTATCTGAAAGGGCGCGACTGGAAAGTGGTGTGGCTGGGTACCCGTGCCGGCATGGAAGCGCGGCTGGTGCCGGAAAAAGGTTACGAAATGGCCTGGGTCAAGTTTGCCGGCATGCGCGGCAAGGGCGTGCTGCGCTGGGCGACGTTGCCGCTCATGCTGCTGCTGGCGATGTGGCAGAGCGCGGCGGCGATTTTCCGCATCCGCCCTGATGTGGTACTGGGAATGGGCGGTTTCACCGCTTTCCCCGGCGGCCTGATGGCTTCCCTGCTGGCCAAGCCCCTGGTGATCCACGAGCAGAACTCGGTGGCCGGGCTGACCAACCGGGTGCTGGCCTGCCTCGCCGATCGTGTTCTGGTGGCCTTCCCGTCAGCCTTCAACAACCCCGGCGACAGGCCGATAGGCTGCCGAAAACCGGCTTTTGACTGGTGCGGCAATCCGGTGCGCGCCGATATCGCCGCCTTGCCTGCACCGGAACAACGGATGGCCGGGCGTCAGGGCAAGCTGCGCCTGCTGGTGGTGGGCGGCAGTCTGGGCGCGGCGGCGCTGAACGATGCGGTGCCGCAGGCGCTGGCGCTGATTGCAGAAGCCGACCGCCCCGAGGTAATCCATCAGTCCGGCGCCAGGAACCTGGAAAAGCTCAGCGCCAACTATGCCGCTGCCGGTGTCGCCGCCGATGCTCGCGCCTTCATCGACGACATGGCTCAGACGTATGCCTGGTGCGACGTGATCGTGTGCCGGGCGGGCGCGCTGACCCTGGCCGAAGTGACTGCCGCCGGCGTGGCCAGCGTGCTGGTGCCCTACCCGCACGCGGTGGACGACCACCAGACCGGCAACGCCCGCTTCCTGAGCGAGAACGGCGCGGCGGTGCTGCTGCCGCAGGCCGAATTGAACGCGGAAAAACTGGCGGAACTGCTGCATGGTTTTACCCGCGAGAAGTTGCTGGCGATGGCGCAGGCGGCGAAAAAATTGGCCAAGCCGGAAGCCACAGCGACCGTGGCAGGTATCTGCATGGAGCTGGCCGGATGAAAATTCATTTACCGCAAGGGACGCAAAGTAACGCAAAGGAATTCCTCGTCCTTGGCTTTTCCTTTGCGCCCTTTGCGTCCCTTGCGGTTAAAAAGGTTTTGAAATGAAACATAAAGTCAAAAACGTTCATTTCGTAGGCATCGGCGGCGTCGGCATGAGCGGCATCGCCGAGGTCCTGCTCAACCTGGGTTATGAGGTGAGCGGTTCCGATCTGGGCGACACCGTCGCCACGCGCCGCTTGAAGGCGCTTGGCGCCCAGGTTTACCAGGGCCACGCCGCCGAGAATCTGGAGCGCGCCGATGTGGTGGTGATCTCCACCGCGGTCCGGGCCGACAACCCCGAAGTGGCGGCAGCGCGGGAGCGCAACATCCCGGTGGTGCCGCGCGCCATGATGCTGGCGGAGCTGATGCGCTTCAAGCAGGGCATTGCGGTGGCCGGCACCCACGGCAAGACCACGACCACCAGCCTGATCGCCAGCATCCTCGGCGAGGCGGGCATGGACCCGACATTCGTTATCGGCGGCAAGCTGGAGGCGGCCGGTGCCAATGCGCGGCTGGGCCAGGGCGAATTCATCGTCGCCGAGGCGGACGAGTCTGATGCCTCCTTCCTCTACCTGACTCCGGTGATGGCGGTGGTGACGAACATCGACGCCGACCACATGGAAACCTACGGTCACGATTTCGGCCGGCTGAAGCAGGCCTTCGTCGATTTCATCCAGCGCCTGCCGTTCTACGGCATGGCGGTGCTGTGCGCCGACGATGCCAACGTGCGCGAGATCATGCCGCGCATCACCAAGCAGGTAACCACCTACGGC
>JAIOJM010000136.1 GCA_019911785.1 Sulfuricella sp.
GGGCAAGGACGACCCGCTCGACTTCGTGCTGTGGAAATCGGCCAAGCCCGGCGAGCCGCAGTGGGATTCTCCCTGGGGGCAGGGCCGCCCCGGCTGGCACATCGAGTGCTCGGTGATGAGCGATGCCCTGCTCGGCGAGCATTTCGACATCCACGGCGGCGGCGCGGACTTGCAGTTTCCCCACCACGAGAACGAGATCGCCCAGTCCGAGGGCGCGCACGGCCACCAGCACGTCAACTACTGGATCCACAACGGCTTCGTGCGGGTGGACAACGAGAAGATGTCGAAATCGCTCGGCAACTTCTTCACCATCCGCGAGGTGCTGGAGAAATACGACCCGGAAGTGGTGCGCTTCTTCATCCTGCGCGCCCATTACCGCAGCCCGCTGAACTATTCCGACCAGCACCTGGACGATGCCAAGGGCGCGCTGACCCGGCTCTACACCGCCCTGAAAAACGTTTCCCCTCACCCATCACCCATTACTTATCACCTGGATTGGCACGACCCCTATGCCGCTGCCTTCAAGGCAGCGATGGAGGACGACTTCAATACGGCGGGGGCGGTTGCGGTGTTGTTCGATCTGGCCAATGAGGCCAACAAGACCCATGATGCGCAACTCGCCGGCCTGCTCAGGTCGTTGGGCGGGGTGCTGGGATTGTTGCAGCGCGACCCGAGTGAATTTTTGCAGGGCGGCGCGGGGGAGTCGGCCTTTGCGCCGGAACAGATCGAACAGCGCATCGCCGAACGGAATGCCGCGAAAAAAGCCAAGGATTATGCATCCGCCGACCGCATTCGCAAGGAGCTGCTGGATGCCGGCATCGTGCTGGAGGATACGCCGCAGGGCACGGTCTGGCGGCGGACCTAGGCTTTGTGTGATGGGTATCGCTTTGCTCCACCCATCCTACAACTGCGGTGAGCCACGAAAATCTATGTAGGATGGGTGGAGCAAAGCGATACCCATCAATACCCATAAATCATAAATTTGATACCATGCACCGATGACCAACTATCGGCGCAATTTCATCGCGGGCGGCAGCTTCTTTTTTACCGTTAATCTGGCTGATCGCCAATCCCGCCTGCTCATCGATAACATCGAGCTTTTACGTAATGCATTTCGCTATACATGCTCACGGCATCCATTCCAGATAGAAGCCATTGCGGTCATGCCTGAGCATCTGCACACCATCTGGACATTGCCGCCGGATGATCTGGATTACGCAACCCGCTGGCGTTTGATCAAGACGACATTTTCGCGCGGATTGCCCAAGGGCGAGCGCATCTCAAATAGCCGCAGCAACAAGGGCGAACGCGGAATCTGGCAACGCCGGTATTGGGAGCACACGCTCAGGGATGAACTGGATTTTGAGCGGCATGCCGATTACATCCATTTTAATCCGGTCAAGCATGGGCATGTAAAATCGGTGGCGGAATGGCCTTATTCTTCGTTTCACCGCTTTGTCGAACTGGGAAACTATGCGGCGGATTGGGGTGGAGGTGTGGAGAGTGAGCTGCGCTTTGGGGAGAGGTGAGGGATTGATGGGTATCGCTGCGCTCCACCCATCCTACATATGACTATTATTGGCACTGAAAGGAGCACAGCATGAAAGTCAATCGACCGTGGCTGAAACAGATGATGAAGTTTGGGCTGGTATTAATGGCCTGGGTCAGCATGAGCGCTAATGCGGGGTTATTCGGGTTTGGTGGAAAAAGCTGGAAGGAAGAGGTGCTGCTGCACGATGGTAGGAAGATCATCGCAGGACGTTCTCAGAACTTGGGTAGTCGCCCCACCTTGGAAAGTCGAGAGCGGCAGATACTGAATGAAACGCTCACCTTCTCGATCCCGGAAACTAACCAGAAAATCACCTGGTCAATGAGCTTTCGCGATGACGTGCCGGAGCCGAATGGTATAAACATCGTAGCTCTTGATATTGTGAACAACGTCCCTTACATCGGGGGTTACCCGGCTGGCTGCATTGCTTACAATAAATGGAAACGTCCCAATCCCCCGCAGATATTGTTCAAGTACGATGGCGGCCAATGGAGGCGCGTCACCATGGCGGAATTCCCGCCACAAATCAGACAGGCAAACGTGATTGTCGGCGGACCGTCTGCGGAAGGGATCAAATCTTCCTACACGGTGGAGCAGGTCAATGAAGAGAATCGTGACATCGACACACCTGAATATAAAACTATCTTACGGGAAGCTATACCAGGTGGCGGGCAGGGGTTGTGTCCAGAACTGGTTTACTACAAGGGCGCATGGGTCGGACCAGGCGATTCAATTGGTAAGAGAATGATGGATAGCAAAGCTAAATAATTTCAGCAACTAGCGTAGGATGGGTTGAGCGCAGCGATACCCATCATCCAACAGCGATAAACTACAAAAGACTAGGGGCAGGAATCATCTTCCTGCCCCTAGGCTTTTTTTCATGAAATTCGTGCAAGCTTACTGCCCGAAAAAATCCTTCATTTTGTCCATCCAGGATTTGGTGCGCGGGTTGTGTCGGGCGCCGTCCTGCTCGTTGAGCGTCTCCAGTTCGCGCAGCAGTTCTTTCTGGCGTTCGGTCAGGCTGACCGGCGTTTCCACCACCATGTGGCACATCAGGTCGCCGTGAGTGCTGCTGCGCACCCCTTTGATGCCTTTGCCGCGCAGGCGGAATACCTTGCCGGACTGGGTTTCCGGCGGGATCTTGATCTTGGCGTGGCCGTCCAGCGTCGGGATCTCGATTTCGCCGCCCAGCGCCGCCGTGGTGAAGCTGATCGGCATTTCGCAGTGAAGGTCGTTGTGGTCGCGCTGGAAAACCGAGTGGGGCTTGATCTGGATGACCACGTACAGGTCGCCCGGCGGGCCGCCGTTGACACCGGCTTCGCCTTCGCCAGAGAGGCGGATGCGGTCGCCTTCGTCGACGCCAGAGGGGATTTTCACCGCCAGGGTCTTGTACTGCTTGACGCGCCCGCTGCCCTGGCATGTGCCGCAGGGGTGGGCGATCACCTTGCCGCTGCCGTGGCATTTCGGGCAGGCCTGCTGGATCGAGAAGAATCCCTGCTGCATCCGTACCTGGCCGTGGCCGGCGCAGGTGGGGCAGGTTTCCGGCTTGGTGCCGGCCTTGGCGCCGCTGCCGTGGCAGGTGTCGCATTCTGCCATGGTGGGGATGCGGATCTTGGTTTCGGTGCCGCGTGCCGCTTCTTCCAGCGAGATTTCCAGGTTGTAGCGCAGGTCGGCGCCGCGGTAGACGTTGGAGCGCCCTCCGCGGCCACCGCCGGCACCGCCGAAGATGTCGCCGAAGATGTCGCCGAAGGCGTCGGCGAAACCGCCGCCGAATCCTCCCGCGCCGCCCATGCCGGCCTGCTGGTCGACACCGGCATGGCCGTACTGGTCGTAGGCGGAACGCTTGCTCGCGTCGGACAGGATCTCGTAAGCCTCCTTGGCTTCCTTGAAGTGCTCCTCCGCCTTCGGATTATCCGGGTTGCGATCCGGATGGAACTTCATCGCGAGCTTGCGGTAGGCCTTCTTGATCTCGTCGTCGCTGGCGTCCTTGTTGACGCCGAGAATTTCGTAGTAGTCGCGTTTGCTCATGTCAGGGGCTAGGAGTCAGGGGCTAGGGGTTAGGGAGTGGAGGGG
>JAIOJM010000137.1 GCA_019911785.1 Sulfuricella sp.
GGTTAGATCAGCCAGCCATTCTTGGCCTGCCCCAGTATGATGCCGCAAACGGAGAACTTATCGACATCGGCAGCCTGTTCGACCCTTTTCTCAACCCGGTTCCGAATCGGAATCCGGATCGGAATGAGGTGGGTATGGTCATCGGCGCCTGCCTATGGATTTCTAAGGCTTTGTGGCAAGAACTCGGCGGATTTCCGGAATGGTTTGGTTCCATCGGCGAAGACCTCTATCTCTGCTGCCGGGCAAGGTTGACTGGATATCCCATTCGCGCACTGGGAATCTCCGGTTACAATCATCGAGTCGGAGCCAGCTTCGGCGGTGGCAAGGTGCAGGGTGACAAATTAACCACTACATTCAGACGGCGCGCCCTATCGGAGCGGAACAAAACCTTCGTCATGGCCATCTGCTACCCCGGCCCCCTGCTATTCTGGCTGTTACCGTTGCACCTCACCCTAATCCATCTGGAAGGGCTGCTGCTCACCTTACTAAAAGGAGACAGCGCCGTCTGGCACAAAATCTATGTCTCACTACTGCCGGCATTGTGGAGTCAACGACGCAAACTTCTAACATTGAGGCGAGAGACTCAGTCACAGCGTAAAGCCTCGCTCCGCACCTGGCTCGCTCCCTTCAGTTGGATTCCCTGGAAGTTTAAAATGCTAATCCGGCATGGATTGCCAAATCTCACCTGACCAAAAGATCGAAAGCGATGCTGCCCAAGTTGCGGGTATAGCGCGCATAGCCCCCATTCAAAATTTCGGCTATTACCACTGGCAAGCGAGCGAGCCGGTTCACCGGCAAGGCGGCACGACGGCGCAGGTGAGCAATCTTGGCATCAACCTGTCTGCGGACGGTTTCTAGTGCCCCCAACCCCGCCAAGCGGGCAGATAGAGCATCCCAGCGGGCGATTTCTTCAGCATAGTAAGACTGCCTGTCTAGAGCAACCGCCGCTCGCGCTTGCCGCAATAAACTCCGCCGGATGGCACCCAGCGCGTTGCCGCCATGCTGCCGGTAGAGTTGCAGTGGTATTTTCACCAAACCAACCTTCCCGGTCCCAGTGGCCGCAAGAACCGCCGCGAGCCATGCATCATAATGCCACCCATGAGGAATGGGTAGAAGCCGGTCACGCAATTGCGCTTTGAAAGCAAGAGTGGCGCCAGCGACAACGAAGTGTTTAATCAACACGTCAATAAAGCGGCCCTCTCGTGCGGCTTTACGTTCGCTGTGATCAAAGTTAACACGCTGCCACAAAGTGTAACCAAAGGAATGAAGGTCTGCATCGCATACTTCAGCATCGCAGCAAACCCATTCCATCCCCATCGCAAATAATTCGGCAAACATTGCCAGCTTGTTCGGTAGCCATACATCATCCTGGTCGCAAAGTGCAATGACGTTCCCCGTACAGAGGCGGATGGCCTGCTCAAAATTGGCACCGATGCCAAGCCGTTGTGGATTACGGTAAAGACGTACGGGGAAAGGTGCGCGAATGGCAAAGGTTGTTAGGATTTCGAATGTTCCATCTTCCGATGCATCATCGCATACAACCAATTCGTGGGGTAACCTGGTCTGGGAGACCAAGCTATCTAACTGGGCCGCCAGAAAATTGGCTCCATTACAAGTGCAAAGAGCAATAGAAATACGATGTAGTGCGCTATCTAGTGTAGCCACGATTATTAACCCTGTTTTGGGTATTCAGAGACAAGCATCAGTGCTTTCCTAGTGAATCTAGATTTTTATGCCCCACTTTCGAGCAACCAAGTGCTGATGAACCCCGTGCCTGCCGCCAGTTATGAAAAATCGCGTCCCTTTGAGGGCTGGCCAAAGTGATTCTCCACGATTAAGAATGGTGTTAGGATCTTCTTCTAATTTGTTTTGCACAACGATTACCAGTCAGGCAGCTCAAAGAAAATTTCCAATTTCTCCCTTGCATATTCAAGCATATCCTCGCTCATGTTTGGATGCGCACCGTTACATAAGTTCACGATTCTTCAGTTTGCCGCTCACTCGGCACACTCACCTTCAAGTTCATCCTAACCATACCCCCCAATAGTCTCGTCAAAGCCAAAATTGTCATTACACCCTTCCCTTCAAACGCATTTTCCGCAACTCTTCAATAAGCCAATAGTCATCCTTCATGCCATTTTTAATAGTGTCGAGGAAGGCGGGATCCATCAGGCCGGGAATGGAATCAATATCGCGTGACACGGTCCCCCGGTAATGCAATTCACTGTCGAGCTGCTTGGCTTGCAGGCCAAGCAGTGCGGCCAGTTTCTCATGAAAACGCGCCCGTTCTGATATTCCGTCAAGAGCCACCAAATTTTGCGAGGCGGTGGCGAGTGGCACTTTGTTGCCAAGCGATTCCAGTTCAAATCCGATCAACACAAAATTGGTGCGAACAAAATCCAGTATCGCCAGTTTTTCCAACCGATCGAACTCGGTTTTCCATTGGATGTCATTGTTATCGCGATTCATTAAACCCCAAAACCAATTTAGATAAAACGACAAATATGGCTTGATCAATGCATCATTCTGTAAAAGATCTATCAGGGGTTTCTCGCCGGAAAGAAAGGGGCTCCATTGATCCCTGTTGTTGACTTGATCGAAGAAATTTTTCCCTTCATGGAAGAGTCGGACATTCCATCTCAAGTCACTGATAAATCTAGAAAGTGGGTCCCGAATATAGGTAAAATAAACTGGACGCCGTACTTGAAAAATATCTCTGATGCGAATATGGATATGGTGATGGACGACCAGCCTGGAAACCATAGGGATCGCCAATTTATTACAATCCTCACTCAAAACAGTGCGGGTGAAATTTAGGTCACCACCATATCGCTGACCTGTTTCATGAAATAAATCATACGTATTTAGGCCATTACCGGAAAGCTTGGCAATCTGATGCCAGATCGAACTTCCTCCGGTTCTGGGGATATGGCAGAACACAAAAACCAATGAATTCATGGACTGGTAAAACGGATTTTTAAAAAGACCGCGCAATTTCAAGGGAACTGAAAATTTTTTCATGGCAGGATTTTGATACCTCGCCTCTTGATCCAACCCAATGTATAGCCCGCAGCCTTGACCCAGCCTTGTTGGCAAACAATATAATCCAGCATGCGTGACACATCGCTCAACCAACTAAAAAATGTTCTTTTATCGGAATAAGCTAGTCGCATAGGAGCCTGATAGGGCGTGGCCATCGCCTTGGCTTGTGTTCTTGACACGAACAGATCCAATTGTCGCCAAAACTCCGTATACAGTCGCAGATACTTCCCCTTGCCCTTTATAACAGTGGTTTTTGCCCGTTCAATTTCCTCGGGGGAAGCCCCCCAAGCTATGCCATCCTGACCGATTTCATGTTCACCAATAGATTGCTGTAAATATTGATTCGGAAGCATCACTACAGGGCATTCGCAAAGTAACGCTTCGATGATCAGCGCAGAGTTCTCGTAGCAATAAAACAACTCTGACCGGCGGAAGATGTCTGCAATTTGGGATGGCGCCGGAGAATCAGGTAAATCACGAGTAATTTCCTTGCTATCTCTAGTTTCTGGAAACAATTCCCCACCATGATGATATTTATATTTTGCAGCAGAAAAACAGGTGCCACTACGCTTTTGGCGCGGTTCTGGAGTAAAGATGTTTGTATCCGATGCCGGTATGAAAAGCACTGAATCTTCGCAACCAACAGAATCCGCCAAGGTTTTGGAATAGGCGAGCAAGATTTCGTTCGGATCGTATTTATTGTCACCGCCTAAAAGGCCTGGAAAATTCATGACATAACGAACAACTAAGGGGCCATTAAATAGATTTCCCGGGATAGTTTCGGGATAAACCGTAATAGGCGTCAAGCCACGTTCAAAATCGGACTGGATTATGCGTGAACTCAAAACAGGTGTAAGCCAATCTGTATTGAAGCCATGGCTAGCCGGGTAATGCGGGTGAAGTATCATATAGGCACGCTCCCCTCGTCGGTTGAGGGCGTGGCATAACATGTGCAGCGATTTAATTCCAGCAGAGGTTCGGACGTAGTTCGCGGCTACGATGTAATAAGGATTCCTTACGTTCGGCACGATAGAGTCAGTTGAACTATAAGGGTGCGGGCGAGGCAACGCATTGGAGGGGCTGTTTTTGTCAGTAATACCACTCTCTCTGCCATTTGTTGAGTTGGATAGATTTGCGGTGTTCATTTGATGTAGGCTGAATGATTTGCGGAGAAGATACGATATTACGATACCTTGTCTTCATCCCTGATGGTTATTGGCTCATGGCTCATTTGGAATTCAACGTTGCCGACAAGATTGGCAACACCAAACCCGATGCCTCTCACTTCACTCCTGATTTCCAGAACGGCGCTATCCACACGTCTATGCAAAAAATGCAGTTCACCACCACATGAATCTCGAATTCCACAGTTCAAATAATATGTTCCCGGCATCAGGTTATTCACCAAGCTGAACTTGACATTCACCTCATCACCCGCTTCGAACCTTAAAGGCGCGGGGGCAACGCTTTTTCTTTCAATCCCATATATTGACCAGCCATCTACAGTTTTAAGAAGCATACCAAAAATTGGCGACTCCATAGCCTTGTTAAAGCGCACGCGGTAATTCCAGCTAAATGGTTCACCATAAAGAATTTTGTTGGCAACCTCACCATGGCTATTTAGTATCCAGCAACACTCTATGTGAGCATCTCCACCCCCATATGAAATTTCACATACGGTAGTATTTTCGGCGATCACTATGCTGGAATGTTCCTGAGGTTCTTTACGCAGCCCGCCAAACATCATCTGCTCATAAGCATCACAGACCGACTTTGTATCCCCCACACCCACCTGTCGGCCATGCTGCAGCAATATGGCGTGCGTGCAGGTTCGTCTTACAGATTCGAGGTCATGGCTCACATAGATCAGCGTGCCCCCATTCTCTACAAAAAACTGCATTTTTCGCAGAGCTTTCCGCTGAAATCCAGCATCGCCAACTGATAGCGCTTCATCCACTACAAGGATATCTGCATTGACATGAACATTGGCAGCAAACGCCAGTCTCACATACATCCCGCTCGAGTATGTCCTTACCGGTTGGTCAATGAATTCCCCTATATCCGCGAAGGCGGCGACGTCGTCAAATCGTTCATCCATTTGCACCTTTGTGAATCCCATCAGCGCACCTTGGAAGTAAACATTCTCCCGCCCTGTAAATTCTGGGTTAAATCCTGCGCCCAGCTCCAGCAATGCGGAAACACGTCCATTGACCTGCACGGTGCCGGATGTGGGTTTGAGAATGCCGCAGATAAGCTGCAGTAAGGTACTCTTACCCGACCCATTGCGGCCAATGATGCCGACTGTTTCTCCTTTGTTGATTTCAAAGGAAACGTCCTGCAAGGCGGTGAATTCCCGGTGAAAGCGAACCCGTCCAAAGGTCAACGCCTGCTTGATGCGGTCGCCGGGGTGGCCGAAGATGCGGTATTTCTTGGTGAGGTTTTTGACCGAGATGGCGATATCGTCAGAGGGCATCCCGATTGCTTCCCTTGGTTTGCTCGCCGCTGAGTATCGTTTGAGTCGCGTCCAGCAGTAATGGGAGTTCTGTCTTTATGGCATTCCAGACGATTTCCAGATCGACGCCGAAGTATTCATGGGCGAGCAGGTTGCGGAAGTCCTTGAAATCACGCCACGGCACCTCAGGGAAGTCAGCCTTGACTGATTCCGGCAGCTTTCCAACCGCTTCGCCGATGATCTCAAATTCACGTATAACGGCTGCGCAGCGCATCCTGTCGGTAATGAACTGTTCGAAGGCAATGTCTTGAACATAGGACTGGATTGCGCGCCCAGAATCCAGTATGTCCGTGAGATAAAGCTGGTGATGGCGTTCAGGCATAGAGAACATCTTTTTTTATTGTCTCGTGCACCATCGGCTTCAATGCGCTCTCGATGCCAAGATCGACGTGTTTTCCAAGGTTTTCTTCAAGATATCGTTTGCACCCGAAGAAATTCCGCAAGGTTTTCTTCTCGGCCTGAAATTCGACGAGGATGTCGATATCCGAGTCGTCCCGTGCTGCCTGGCGTGCATAGCTGCCAAAAAGTCCGATTACCGCTACACCGTAGTTCATTTGCATTTCCTGCTTGTGCGTTCTCAGGAAGGTCAGGATGTCATCTCGTGTCATATCATGTCTCCTGCTGGAGCTGGAAATAAAATCCGTCTCGTTTCAGCAAGGCAATTAGAACTTGAGCACGCAGGTCTTTCTGTCATAGTGGTGTTTTGCATCACACCCAGCCCCGCCGCTCGATTTCGGCAATCATTTTGCTGGCTGTAGCTATGAGTGCTGGCACAAAAGAATGGC
>JAIOJM010000138.1 GCA_019911785.1 Sulfuricella sp.
CCTGATCATCCCCGGCCACAACGACACGGACGAGGAACTCACCGCCCTGAGCCGCTGGGTGTTCAAGGAACTGGGCGCAGACGTGCCGCTGCACTTTTCGGCCTTCCATCCCGACTACAAGATGATGGATGTGCCGTCCACACCTTTCGCAACGCTGACTCGTGCACGGCACATCGCCATGAAGGAAGGCCTGCGTTACGTCTATACCGGCAACGTGCACGACCCGGCAGGCGACACCACCTATTGCCCGTCATGCAAGAAACCCCTGATCGTGCGCGACTGGTACCAGATCAACGCCTACCGCCTGACCGACGACGGCCATTGCCCGGATTGCGGCACGGCGATTGCCGGGCGCTTCGAGAAGTTCGTCGAAGCCTTCGGCTCGCGCCGCATCCCGGTGGCGATGCATGCCTACCGATAAACTGGAGCCCGTACCATGAAAACATCCGAATTTTCTCATCTGGCCGCCATCCCGGCAGGCCCGGTAACCCTGGAAGGCATGCTGGAGCTGCCGGAAAACGCGCCGGGCGTGGTGCTGTTTGCGCACGGCAGCGGCAGCAGCCGCCTCAGCCCGAGGAACAACTACGTCGCGCGCGTGCTGCGTGACGCTGGCCTGGGCACGCTGCTGATCGACCTGCTGACGCTGCATGAAGATACGGATTACGCCACCCGCTTCGACATCCCGCTCCTTACCCGACGGCTGCTGGCCGCAACCCGCTGGTTACAGAACGAAGAACGGACAAAATCCCTCGCCATCGGCTATTTCGGCGCCAGCACCGGCGCGGCGGCGGCCTTGCAGGCTGCCGCGGAAGAAGGCGGGAAAATCGCCGCCGTGGTTTCCCGTGGCGGACGCCCCGACCTTGCCGGAGAGGAAGCCCTGAACCGGGTTGCCGCCCCTACCCTGCTGATCGTGGGCGGTTTCGACGACGTGGTGATCGGCCTCAACCAGGAAGCCCATCGCGCCCTGCGCTGCGAGAAGGAATTGATCGTCATCCCCGGCGCTACCCACCTGTTCGAGGAGCCGGGCACGCTGGAACAGGTGGCAATGCATGCCGCCCACTGGTTCGGCAAATTCATGCCGCGTTCTGGCGCAGGATCGCGATAACCTCTTCGTCCTCCACCTGCGGGAAATCCATGTAGAACTGCCCAACCGCCTGGAACCACTCCGGCGCTTCCAGGCAGACCACTTCGTCAGCGTAGGGCGCGACCTTCTCCAGCGTATCGGGAGGCGAAACCGGCACGGCGCAAATCAGCTTGGCCGGGTTCTTCGCGCGCAAGGCATGCAGCGCCGAAATCATGGTCGCACCGGTAGCCAGGCCATCGTCGAGAACGATCACGACGCGCCCTGCAGGATCGATCGGCGGCCTGATCGGCGTATATTGCGCACGACGGTTACGCATGGTTTCCATCTGCGTCTTCTTCTCGGCTTCGAGATATTCCGGCGAAGCGCCCGCCTGCGCCGCATAATCCGCGATATAGGTCCAACCGCTTTCATCGATGGAACCGACGGCGAATTCCGGGTTGTAAGGCGCGCGCAGCTTCCTCACCAGCACCACATCGACCTCGCCACCCAAGGCATCGGCAACAATCCGGGCCATCGGCACAGCGCCGCGCGGAATCGCCAGCACCAGCGGATTCTTCCCTTTATAGACAGCAAGCCGCTCCACCAAGCGGCGAGCAGCTTCGTTACGGTCACGAAATGGCATATTGCCTCCTTGATTAATTCTAGTCATTTTCAGGAGGTTTGCTTGACGTAAAGACTGCAATCATTAAAATACCCGCATCCCCTTATAAGTAAAAAGATGCGCTCCTACAAAACTTTCCTGCTCGGCGGATTCCTGTTGCTTTCCAGCATGGCTAGCACAGCCGACGGCATGGGCGCTGAAGCGCCGCAACAAACCGCATTCGCCAGCTCGATCGACAAGGCGTCGGAAATGCTGACGTACGCTCTGAGCCTGGTCGGAGTCAACTACAAGTACGGCGGGAAGTCGCCCGAAACCGGCCTGGATTGCAGCGGCTTCGTCAGCCACGTCTACCGGCAGGCCGCCGGCCTGGTCCTGCCGCACAACGCCCGCGCCATCAGCATGTTCGGAAAGAAAATCGCCATTTCAGAGCTCCAGCCCGGCGACCTGGTGTTTTACAACACCATGCGCCACACCTACTCCCATGTCGGCATCTATCTTGGCGACAACCGTTTCATCCATTCCGGCAGCACCGGCAGCAGCGTCGAAGTCGTCAACATGAACGACAGCTACTGGGTCAAGCGCTTCAACGGCGCACGCCGCATGGTCACTTCCCGTTTGCCTTTTGCAGCTTCGAACGAATAAGCGGCAGCGCAGCTAGCGCCGCTTTCTCCCCTTCCATGATGGCCAGATGCTTCTGGTCGAATTCAGTTGCACCGATCGTGCCGGTTTGCGGCCTGATCACCACATCCGCTTCGGCCAGTTCATAGCGCCCGATGGTCTGTCCCATGATGTTGAAAGCCTGCAGAAAGATGTCGATGGTGTCGTTCAGCTTGGCATTTTTCGGCTTGCCCGAGATATCCACTGCGATCACGACATCCGCCCCCATGCCGCGTGCCGCCCTGACCGGCACCGGGCTTACCAGCCCGCCGTCGACGTACTCCTTGCCGCCGATATTGACCGGCTGAAACACGCCGGGAATGCTGCTCGACGCGCGCACCGCCATGCCGGTGTTGCCGCGCCGGAACACCGCCATCTCGCCGGTTTGCAATTCGGTGGTGATAGCAGCAAAGGATTTGTTCAAGCGTTCGATGGGGCGGTTCTGCAGTGCCCTGTTGATAAAATTCTGCAGCATTTCCCCCTTGATGAAGCCCCGGTCAGGCAGCACCCAATCCCCCACGCTCTCCTGCTCAAGCTGAAAGGCGATTTTCTGTAGCTCGAAACCGCTATAGCCGCCGGCATACAGCGCCCCGACCACGCTACCGGCGCTGGTGCCCACCACCATGTCCGGCACGATGCCGTGCGCCTCCAGTGTCTTGATCACGCCGATGTGGGCAAACCCGCGCACCGCGCCACCGCCCAGCACCAGCGCGACTTTCGGCGTAGACGGCTTGGGCGAAGGTTGGGCCGCTGAAATGGGCGCAACCGTAGTCACGGGAGTAGTGGAGCAGCCCGTGAGCATCAGTAGACAGGAAACAAGTGCAGCGGCATAGCCTTTATGCATATCAAAAAACCGTGATTATCAAAAACCCTTAATTGTAATGAATATTCCTGCACCAAGACATTATCGGCCGATTTTTTTGTGATTCGTCTTATGGATTTTTTCTCTATTTGAATTTCTTCTTGCAAATGCGAATTATTCTTGTTAGTATTTCGATATGTTTATCGATATCGGAGATACCCCATGAAAATCGTGATTGATGCCAGGCTTGAAAGGAAGAGTCCGCAATACCCGCTCGAGCACGATCTTGCAGCCCTGGTTTTCAGGATGCCGGGGCTTCCCGTCGCCACTGGCGCGATTTGACCTGTTAACCCTTCAATGATTCAACTAAACAAAACCAGCATGGTGCCAAGCCAATCATCCCAGGAAACTTACGGTCGTGAGCCGCGCATATCCGTGCAGGGGATACTGGCCGTAGCCGGGCTGCATGTCGCGGCAATCGCCCTGCTGGTTTCGCTGGACGTGGTCAAGCTGCCGCCACAAATGGCGACGCTGATGGTGCATGTCATCCAGCCGGAGCCTCCCAAGTCGCAGGAAATCGCCCCGCCGATCCCCAAGCCCGTGGCCCGGCAGCCGGTTCCCCAGCCCAGACAGCCGCCTACCCATCAGCAGCAGGTACTGGCGGCGGAAACTTCCGCACCCAGCGCCGCCAACGAGGTTCCCGTGGTCAAGGCTCCCCCTGCGCCGGTTTCTGCCGCATCCTCGCCTGCTGCCACAGAGCCGCGCTTCGACGCGGACTACCTGCACAACCCGGCGCCGGTTTACCCGGCCATGTCGAAACGTCTGGAAGAGTCGGGGAAGGCCATCCTGCGTGTTTATGTCGAACCCAGCGGCAAGCCGTCCCAGATTCAGGTCAAGGCCAGCAGCGGCTCGCCCAGACTTGACCAGGCGGCGCAGGACGCCGTGTGGCGCTGGAAATTTGTTCCCGCACGCCGTGGCGACGAGGCCGTCGGCGCGTGGGTGCTTGTCCCCATTGATTTTAACTTGAGAGGCTGATATGGACCAATCCTTAGGGCTTGCCCACTTTCTGACCCATGCCGACGGCGTGGCGCAATTCATCCTTGGCGTGATGCTGATCATGTCCGCCGGAACCTGGTATTTGATCGTCACCAAGGGCATACGCCTGTTCAGGGTGCGAGGGGAAAGCCAGTCCTTTCTCGATGCCTTCTGGGAAGCGCCCAACCTGGAAGCCGTGGCGGGCCGCATCCGCGAGCAAGGGGCGATCGATCCCTTTTCTCACCTGGTGCATCACGGCTTTACCGCCATCGAGCAGCACAGCCGCTGCAAAAGCGGCGGCGTCTGTTCCGCCACCAGCCTGATCGACTCGGGCGCCCCGGACGAATGGCTGACCCGGGCGCTCAAGCGCGCCATCGAGGAAGACAAGTCGCGCCTCGAGTTCGGCCAGACCTTTCTCGCCACGGTGGCGTCATCCGCGCCGTTCGTCGGCCTGTTCGGCACCGTGTGGGGTATTTATCACGCGCTCATCGCCATCGGCCTGTCCGGCCAGGGGACGCTGGACAAGGTGGCGGGTCCGGTGGGCGAAGCGCTGATCATGACCGGCATCGGCCTGGCCGTAGCCATCCCTGCCGCCATCGGCTACAACACTTTCGCCCGCGCCAACCGCAACGTGCTGTCAAAGCTCAACTCGTTTGCCTACGACGTGTTTGTCTTCCTGGCAACCGGCATCAAAGCCTCCCCGATGCTCGCCGATGTCCGCGCCACCAGCGAAAAGGTAATCGCCCTAGCGCGTGCCCAAGGGCCCGGCGTCAGCGACGACACCGAACCCGGCCACCCCGGCCTGGCCGTGCGATAGGAGAAGAACATGGCATTCGCAAGCATGGAAACCGGCGACGACAATGAGCCGCTGGCCGAAATCAACATGGTGCCGCTGATCGACGTGATGCTGGTGCTGCTGATCATTTTCATGGTCACCGCTCCGCTGCTGACCCACGCGGTCAAGGTGGATCTGCCCAGGGCATCCTCGGCGCCGAACCTGACCAAGCCCGACAACGTGCAACTGGCGATCGATGCGGCAAACCAGATTTTCTGGAACGGCGAACCGGTCGCACCGGAACAGCTCGCCCAGCGCCTGGCGGCTGCCGCTGCCCGGCAACCGCAGCCGGAGCTGCATATCCGCGCCGAACGCACCACACCCTACGAAAAGGTGGCGCAGGTGATGTCCGAGGCGTCCCGGCACGGGCTCGTCCGCATCGGTTTCATAACCGACCCGTCGAACGCGGCAGCGCGATAACACCGCATTTATTCTGGGAGAAAACAGCAATGAACCATCGTACCAAACGCCTCAAACCGATCCATCTCGCCATCCTGATGGCTTACGCGCTGGCGCTATCGGCATACGCTGACGAACGCCAACTTTCCACCGTGGAGGTCAGGGGCGCGCCGCAAGGCAAGCTGCAACCCAAGCTGCGTGACGACATCATCAAAACCGAGTCGATTTCCGAAGCCGACATTCGCAAGACCAACGCCGCCACCTTGAACGAAGCCGTGGACAACAACCCCGGAGTTTCGGTGCAAACCGAATGCTCGATCTGCAACGTGCGCAACATTACGCTCAACAATCTGCCGGGGCGCTTCACCACCGTCATGATCGACGGCGTGCCGATCTTTTCCTCGGTTTCCAGCGCCTACGGCCTGGATATGATCGGCGTCAACGGCGTGGAGCGCATCGACATTTCGCGTGGCGCCGGCACCAGCCTGATCGCACCGGAAGCCTTGGCCGGAACGGTCAACATCGTCTCCAAGCGTCCGGCCAAGGCGGAATCGATAGTGGAAGCGCAAGCCGGACAATACGGCTACCG
Source organism: Sulfuricella sp. (assembly GCA_019911785.1). Next base: position 6,003 of record JAIOJM010000138.1, read on the forward strand.
GCGGCTGGATGGCTTCCTCGCCCGCCCCTTCGAGGGCGGCGCATTCACCGCCGCGCTCAACGTCAATAACCACGACAGCCTCGACAGCAACGGCAACGGCGTTGGCGAATACACCGGCTACGAACGCACCCTGGGCGGGTTTGGGCTGTTCCTTGACGATGTCGGCGGCTTCAAGCTGCGCGGGCGCCTCGACCTGGTGGACGAAAAGCGCGGCGGCGGCGCGCTGGGCAACGACTACGGCGCCACCAGGACCGACATGAGCGGCAACCCCTTCGACTGGAGCGCCGGCAAAAACGGCTCGCCCAGTTCATCGGGCTGGGTCAACCCCACCACCGGCGCGCTGATCCCCTACGACGGCGGCCGCGGCGGCATGTCGGAAATCATCGAAACCCAGCGCCAGCAGGCCATCCTGGTAGGCGAGCGCAAGCTGGCCGGCGGCGCCAGGCTCAAGCTCGCCTTCGGTTATGCCAACCACGACCAGGACTCCTTCTACGAAGGCGATTACTACATCGCCAGGCAGAACCAGCACTACACCGAAGCCAGCCTGCAAAAGCCCTTCGGCGAAACCCTGCTCACGGTGGGCCTGAACTACCGCTACGAAGACCTGAAATCGCACGGCCGCCTCGCCGACGGCACAGAAGTCAACGGCCTCGACAACTACACCTACAAGACCCCCGGCCTCTATGTCCAGGCCTACCGCGCCCTGTTCGACGAGCGCCTGGAGCTAAACGGCTCGATACGCTACGACAAGCACAATGTGTTCGGCGGCATCACCAGCCCGCGCATCAACGCCCTGTGGCATCACAGCGCCGAAACCAGCAGCCGCATCGCCGTGGGACGCGGTTTCCGCGCGCCGACCTCGTTCTTCGAGCAGGATCACGGCATTCTCGCCACCACGCGCATCGAACGCCACATCGACAACCCGGAAATCTCGGACAACGCCAGCTACGCCTTCTCCCACGCCGACGACCGGGATGCGCTGGTGGTTTCGCTCAACTACAACAAGATCAGGAACTACGCCCTGCTGGATTCCGGCGCAACCGACCCGGTCAGCGGCGCGCCGATCACCGTGTTCACCCAGTCCAGCGAACCGGTCATCGTCAAGGGCATCGACGCCTCCTACACTTATCGCTTCACCGGCACGCTGGAAGGCACGCTGGGCGCGGAGAAATTCAACTACCAGTTCCGCCCCGGCGACCTCTCCTTCGCCCGTCCCGAGGAGCGCGTCTATTTGCGCCTCGACTACGATGTCGGCAACTGGGACATCCTCGCCCGCGCCACCTGGACCGGCCCGATGGACCTCAAGCGTTTCTACGACTACGCCAACAACCCGCGCTACAACCTGGACGGCACCCCCAAGCTCGACAAGAGCCCCTCCTACTGGGTGATGGACCTCACCGGGCGCTACAAGGTCAACAAGACCGCCTCCCTGGTGGTGGGTGTCAACAACCTGCTCGACTACCGCCAGACCGACCGCGAGGACTTCCTGTGGGTGGACTCCGCCGGCAATTTCGACGTGACCCATTTCTGGGGACCGACCCGCGGCAGACAGGTTTACGCCGGTGTTCGATTCGATCTTTAAGCGCAGTTGCATCGTCCTGGGCACCGCCCTGTGGTTCGCGGCGAATGCCCAGGCCCTGGATTTCGAGCTGCCCCCGGTCGACGGGGGTGGCTTCCTCCGTCTGAGCGAACTTCCTCCCCAGGTGACGCTGGTGAATTTCTGGCGCGCCGATTGCCCGCCCTGCGTCGCGGAACTGCCGCTGCTGGTCGAAGCCGCCCAGCGCCAAGGGTTCCGCCTGGTGACCGTGTCGCTGCAATCGCTGGGGGAAACCCGCGCCCACTGGCCGCACGTGCCGGGCGAACCCGGCAGCCACGTTGCGCTGCTCGGCCCCAGTGATCCGCGTGGATTGTTGCGGCGCTTCGGCAATGCCGCCGGGGCAATACCTTACAGCGCCATGCTGCGGCCGGATGGCTCTTTGTGCGCCAAACACACGGGTGAAATCGAGCAAAGCTGGATTACGGATAACCTGGCGAAATGTGGAACCCTGACAGAAAACTGACCATTCACACCCACCCTGAGCGACTGGACGCACATCCACGTATTCGACCAAGGCATCCACCTTCCATGGCTAGCACAGGTGCGCACCGCGCTGCATGGCATAGCCGCCTTGTGGAGCCATGGCATTGGCCATCGACATGCTGCAGCGCGCGCCTTCCCACCCCACGTTGCTGACTGGCAGCAAGCGCTGTGGCGATAGCCGTCGCGGGGGTGATTACTCCTTGACTGTTCTTGTTTTTCCTGTGGCAGGCAAAGCCAGCCGCCTATCCACGCTCGGACAAGAGCAATCAATCTATTTGGCTTGCAGTCGATACAGGTACTCTGTCAGCGCAAGGATACGGCTACGTGCGGCAGATTCAGTGTCATGTGGCGGGTAATTTTCGAAGTATATTGAACTTTGCATATTGAACGCACGCCCCCAAACCGGCATCTCCCGTGGCCCGTGAGCCTTCACCTCCTGGCGTCCGTCGACGATCTGATATACCCGGTCAAATGGGAATACACCGTTATTATTCTTGGCAAGTACAGTCAGATCAGGCATCCGGCTCACTAACTGCGACTTCAGGGGACCATCGCCCTTTCCCGCGCGGCCATGGCAAACGGCACAAGCCGAGTCGTATTCACTTTTCCCAATATCCAATTTATCCGCTGCAAAAGCGGTAGCAGACGAGCCAATCAGCAGGGCCCCAATATGAGCTACTGCAATAGTCCGGAACTTTGTAGAAATCTTCATACCGCCTCCATAAGTCGTATTTAACATTCTTTAATGCATGGCATTGTTCTTGCTGCTGTAAGCTAGAAACTGATGATTGTTGCCCCCTTTAAAACATAGCGCAAGGAAGCATCGCTGTCATATTTTTTCTGCATTCCATGAAAGCTATTCATCCGGTGTGGTGCGCTACCCTCACTACTCGCTGATGGTGTACGGATTCAATCGAATCTCCATCGTCAGCTGCCTTTCCGCGCAGGCGGATGAAGGGTCGCTGCATTCGACCCGCCCGAGCCTTCGCGACGAGTAGTTTTGGCCTGGCGGCGCGGCTTCACTGGCCCCGAGGCCATCGAGGCATTACTTGCCGCAGTGAAAGGCATGAACAACCCGATCTACCCGCTTGATCGAAACTCAAGTGGTCAAGGCCGAGTAAGGGCAGACTTGAATCTATAATTTTTTCCTATCACCGCATTTTAATAAAACAATTTTCAGCCGCGGCATTTAAAGCCTATATTGAAATGGCCTAAACGCAATTCGCCCGTACTCCCGGCGCGGAAAGCAAGCCGGGTTTATGTATATATTCAAGGATAGCCGGACAATATGAACATCCGATCACCTTGCTGCGCAAAGCCTATGACAAATGAAGTTTGCTGGCGAAGTGAGATCTTAAACCCATCAGGAGAAAAGCAATGAGCGAAAAAAATCTGACCACGAACGCGGGCTGCCCCGTTGTCGATAACCAGAATGTCATGACCGCCGGGCCACGCGGCCCGCAGCTGCTGCAGGATGTCTGGTTCCTGGAGAAACTCGCCCACTTCGACCGTGAGGTGATTCCGGAGCGGCGCATGCACGCCAAGGGTTCCGGTGCCTACGGGACCTTTACCGTCACACATGACATCACCCGTTTTACCAGGGCCAAGATTTTCTCCGCAGTGGGGAAAAAGACCGAACTCTTCACCCGCTTCTCCACCGTTGCCGGCGAGCGTGGCGCGGCCGATGCCGAGCGCGACATCCGGGGTTTTGCTATCAAGTTCTACACCGAGGAAGGCAACTGGGATCTGGTCGGCAACAATACGCCGGTATTCTTCCTGCGCGACCCGCTCAAGTTTCCCGACCTGAACCACGCCGTCAAGCGCGACCCCCGCACCAATTTGCGTAGCGCGAAGAACAACTGGGACTTTTGGACCCTGCTGCCCGAGGCGCTGCACCAGATCACCGTGGTCATGAGCGACCGCGGCATCCCCGCCACCTATCGCCACATGCACGGCTTCGGCAGCCACACCTTCAGCTTCATCAACGCGAAGAACGAGCGCTACTGGGTGAAGTTCCACTTGAAGTCGATGCAGGGCATCAAGAACATGACCGATGCGGAAGCGGAGACTGCGGTCGGCAAATGCCGCGAAACCCACCAGCGCGATCTCTACGAAGCCATCGAGCGCGGCGAATTTCCACAGTGGAAGTTTGCCGTGCAAATCATGCCCGAGGCGGATGCATCCAAGGTGCCCTACCATCCCTTCGACCTGACCAAAATCTGGCCGCACAAGGACTATCCGCTCATCGATGTCGGCATTCTGGAGTTGAACCGCAACCCGGAGAACTATTTCGCCGAGGTGGAGCAGGCGGCTTTCAACCCGGCCAACGTCCCACCAGGCATCAGCTTCTCGCCGGACAAGATGCTGCAGGGGCGGCTGTTTTCCTACGGCGATGCGCAGCGTTACCGGCTCGGCGTGAACCATCACCTGATCCCGGTCAATGCCGCGCGCTGCCCGTTCCACAGCTCCCACCGCGATGGCGCCATGCGGGTTGACGGCAACCATGGCAGCACCCTGGGTTATGAACCGAACGGCTACGGCGAGTGGCAGGAACAGCCGGATTTCAAGGAACCGCCCCTGAGCCTGGAAGGCGTCGCCGACCACTGGAACCATCGCGAGGACACGGATTATTACTCCCAGCCTGGCGCACTGTTCCGCCTGATGAGCCCGGCGCAACAGCAGGTGCTGTTCGAAAACACCGCCCGCTCCATCGGCGATGCGCCGCGCGAGATCCAGTTGCGCCATATCCGCAACTGCCTCAAGGCCGATGCGGCTTATGGCAAGGGCGTAGCAGATGCATTGGGCATCCCGCTTTCCGAGGCATAAGCTATCTATCAGTCAGCGTGAAACAGCAGTATGTGGGAGAAAATCATTCCGACTAACTACTTAAAACCAAAAACAAGGAATTGAAAATGGCAAATGAAGGTTACCACGAACCCGTCGAGCAACTGCGCGCCGAGACCCGCGACATGCACCGCGCCATCGTCTCCCTGATGGAGGAGCTTGAGGCGGTGGATTGGTACAACCAGCGCGTGGACGTATGCAGAGACCCCGAGCTGCGAGCGATTCTGGCCCACAACCGCGACGAGGAAAAGGAACATGCCGCCATGGTGCTGGAGTGGATCCGGCGCCACGATCCGCGCTTTGACAAGGAATTGCGCGATTACCTCTTCACCGACAAGCCGATCGCGCACGAATAAATATGGATTAGAAAGGACAACCCTATGGGCAAGTTAAGCCGGGAGGACCTTTACTCCCTGGAGAAATATGCGGCAATCCGTCCAGATTTCCGTGCCAGGGTGATGGAACACAAGAAGCATCGCCGGGTGACGATCGGCCCCCATGCCGCCCTCCATTTCGAGGACGCCCTCACCATGCAGTACCAGGTGCAGGAAATGCTGCGCCTGGAGCTGAAGCAGGCTGAGTGCGACTCGCTGGCCGGCGACTTGATTTGAGTGTGGCGAAAATTCGCATGGGCATGTTGCGAGCCATTGGGATTGCCGCCGTGGGGCTGGCCTATGCGCAGATGGGCGCGGCTGAAGTGTCTCGCGCAACGGCAGTGAAATTCAACACCGTGTGCGCCCGCTGTCACGAAGGGGAGTGCAGCGGGCGCCTGAGCTTTTCTTCCGGCGTTGCTGCTACCCGCAGTCATGTGCGGCGCTACCTCCCCTCTTCTTCTTCCCTGGAAGTGGAGGAGCTTTTCGCCATCCTCAAGTACACCAAGGAACTCTGCGCCCATTACCCCCTGCCGGACGCCACCCCCGCCGATGGCGTGTGGGGTGCGGAAGCATTGCGGCAGTGGCGAAGCCCTGATGGCGATAGCTACTTCATCCCTTTGGGCAGAATGCGCCCGGGAGTCTATCGCCTGGGCTTGCGCTTTGACGGGAAGGCGGAAGCGAGGGTGCACATCACCAACGAAAAATTTGACATGCTGCTGGAAGAACAACTGTGCAAAGATCAGGCATGTGACTGGACCCTTACGGTCGCCGCTGAAGCGCTTTATTACCTCCATCTCAAGTCCAGTGCGACGTTGCTGGGCCTGACCCTCTCGCCAGCGGGATTGCACGTTCCTGCCGCCTTTACTCCTTCCATTAATTCCTGCATAGCTGAAAAGGCGAGAGCATGGGTTCCCTGAGCGAAAAAGGCGGCGGCACTTTCCAGGGCATCAAGCTGTTGCTGTGCGAAAACCCGCTGCCTCCGATTGACGAGGCCATCGCCGCGGCTCAGGCCGAGGTGGCGCACAGCAACTTCTACACCGAGCCCTATTCGGCGCCGCTGCGCCGGCTTATCAGCGAGCAGCTCGGCGTGCACGAACGGCTCATTCATATCAACGCCGGCTCCGAGCTCATCCTGCGCCAGATCTTCGACCGCTTCGGCCAGCAGGTCCATCTGCTGACGCCGACCTATGTACTCTTTCCCGAGATCGCCCAGCACTACACGGAAACACGGCT
>JAIOJM010000139.1 GCA_019911785.1 Sulfuricella sp.
TGGTTCTCTTCCTCAGGGAACCAGTTCGCGCCGACATTGGCATTGCAGTTGCGGATGCGGGCCTGGAGTTGCTGCGGGTTCTTCACCTTGCGTTCGAGGCGGGAATAAATGGCCGAACCGTCGCCGCCCACCATGGACACGTGGCAACTGAGGCAGGATTTATCGTGCAGGGTTTTGCCGATCTTGGCATCGCCCTTGGGAAAGGGATTGGCAAGGGCGGGCATGCTGACGAGCAGCAGGCTCAGGAGCAGGGTAATGAATTTCATGCGGACCTCCGTGGGTTGATGTTGTTAAATATAGCAGCCTGAAGGTGCGCAATGCGGATCGCCGCCGGCGGATGCGAATCATAGAACGCCGAGTGCAGCGGATCGGGGGTGAGGGTCGAGGCGTTGTCGTTGTAGAGCTTGACCAGCGCCCGCACCAGATCGTCGGCGCTGGCGTTTTTCGCGGCGTAGCGGTCGGCCTCGAATTCGTGCCTGCGCGAGTAGAAGCTCATCAGCGGCTGGAGCAGGAAGGTGAATGCCGGCATCGCCAGCAGGAACAGCAGCAGCGCCGTGGCGGTGCCTGGCGTGGCGACGCCGAGGCCGTGGTAGAACCATTCCTTGTCCATCAGCCAGCCGAGCAGCCACAGTCCGGCCAGGCTCATGGCGGCCATCAGGACGATGCGCTTGATGATGTGACGGTGCTTGAAGTGTCCGAGTTCGTGGGCCAGCACCGCGACGATCTCGTCGTGGCCGAGGCGCGCCAGCAGGGTGTCGAAAAACACGATCCGCCGGGATTTGCCGAAGCCGCTGAAATAGGCGTTGCCGTGGGTGCTGCGCTTGGAGCCGTCCATCACGTAGAAGCCCTGGGCGTGGAAGCCGCATTTCTGCAGCAGCTGTTCGACGCGCTGTTTCAGCGTCGCATCCTCAAGCGGGGTGAACTTGTTGAACAGCGGCGCGATGAAGGTGGGGTAAACCGCCAGCACCAGCAGGTTGAATCCCATCCATGCGCTCCACACGTAGAGCCACCAGTATTCGCCCATCCGCCCCATCAGCCACAGCACGCCGAGCACAAGGGGGATGCCGAGCGCCGCGCCGAGCAGGATCTGCTTGGCGAGGTCGGCGAAAAACAGTGCCGGTGTCATCTTGTTGAAGCCGAAGCGGGCGTCGATGCCGAAGGCGCGGTAGAACCCCAGCGGAATTTCGACTAAAGTGGAAATGGCGAATACGCTCAGAATCAGCGCCGTGCCCTGCCACAGCCCAGATCCGAGCAGCCCGTGCCACAGGCCGTACAGCATCTCGATCCCGCCGCCCAGGGTGAAGCCGAGCAGCAGGGCGGTTTCCACCACGAGATGCAGGTTGCCCAGACGGGTTTTGGCGATGCTGTAATCAGCGGCTTTCTGGTGCGATTCCAGGCTGATGCGGTCGGCGAAATCCTGCGGCACGCTGGCGCGGTGTGTCTGGATGTGGCGGATATGGCGTTGTGCGAGCCAGTAGCGCAAGAGTACGGAGGTTGCCAGTGCGGCGAGGAAGATCAGGGTAAATGTCATGGAGTCACGGGGGGTTTCGGGCTAAAATGGCCGGCTTTAGATTACTGGGTTTCCATTATGGCACAAGACAGCAATCGCCTCATCTGGATCGACATGGAGATGTCCGGGTTGGTTCCCGAACGGGAGCGCATCATCGAAATCGCGCTGGTGATCACCGACTCCAATCTGGAGACCATCGCCGAGGCGCCGGTTCTGGTGGTGCACCAGTCCGAAGAAGTGCTGAACGGCATGGACGCCTGGAACAAGGCGACCCACGCCAAATCCGGCCTGATCGACAAGGTCAAGGCATCGAAACTGGATGATGCCGCCGTCGAGGCGCAGCTACTCGAATTCCTGAAGGAATACGTGCCGCCGAAGAAATCGCCGATGTGCGGCAACTCGATCTGCCAGGACCGCCGTTTCATGGCAATCTACATGCCCAGGCTCGAGGACTATTTCCACTATCGCAACCTCGACGTGAGCACCCTGAAAGAACTGGCCAAGCGCTGGAGGCCGCAGGTTTACGGCGGTTTCAAGAAAGAGAACAGCCATACCGCGCTGGCCGATGTGTACGAGTCCATCGGCGAGCTGAAGCATTACCGGGATAATTTCCTCCGGCTGGATTAACGTTCAAAGCAGGGCGTACCACGAATTACACGAATAAAACACGAATGTTCACGAATGATTATGGCGTTGCATTCTTGCCCGGACTCACTGCCACGCTGAAGCAGAGGTTTCTATTCATATGTCTTTATTCGTGTAGATTCGTGAGCATTCGTGTAATTCGTGGTAATAGTTTTTGAATTTGGGTTTTGGATTAAGGAATCGGCATGAAGCAGGGCACCACTTTCGTTATCGAGGTCAACCCGAAAATCCCGCGCAAGCTGCTGCGCCTGGAGGAGCTTGCCAACAACCTGTGGTACGGCTGGGACAAGCCGACCCGGACATTGTTCGCGCGTCTTCATCCCGGCCTGTGGGACGCGGTCGGACACAACCCCAAGGTGTTCCTGCGCCGGGTGGACGAGAAACGCCTGGTGGAAGCGGCGGAGGACCAAGTGTTTCTGGCCACCGTCAACCGCGTGCTGTCGGCTTACGATACCTACCACAACGAGCCGCTGCGTCGCGGCAGCAACCACGAACAGTTCAGGGAAGGCGATCTGATCGCCTATTTTTGCGCCGAATTCGGCTTTCACGAAAGCTTCCCGATCTATTCCGGCGGACTCGGCATCCTCGCCGGCGACCACTGCAAGTCGGCGAGTGACCTGCGCCTGCCCTTCGTTGCGGTTGGCCTGCTCTACCGCCAAGGCTACTTTTCCCAGATTATCGACAGCGAAGGCAACCAGATCGCCACTTACAGCGATTCGGATTTCGAAGACCTGCCGATCGCTCCCGCTCTGGGGGAGGATGGCAAAGAGATGCACGTTTCCGTCGAGTTGCCGGGACGGAAGCTGACGGTCAAAGTATGGCAGGCGCGGGTCGGCCACGTCACGCTGTACCTGCTCGATACCGACCTGGAGGAAAATACGCCCGAGGATCGCGATATCGCCCACCAGCTTTACGGCGGCGACAGCAACGTGCGCATCATGCAGGAAATCGTCCTCGGCGTCGGCGGCGTGCGCGCCCTCAGAGCGCTGGGACTGAAGCCCACGGTGTGGCACATCAACGAAGGCCATGCCGCCTTTCTGGTACTGGAACGCGCCCGCTACCTGGTCGCCGAGGGGCTGGATTTCGCCAGTGCGCTGGAAGCGGCTGCCGGCAATACCGTATTCACCACCCACACGCCGGTGCCGGCGGGGCACGACCATTTCGCCGAAAACATGGTCTGCGACTACTTCCAGGACATGTGCCATGAGTTGAAGATCAGCCGCGAAGCGTTTCTCTCCCTGGGCAGGACGCCGGACGGGCCGGATTTCAACATGACCGCCCTGGCGCTGCGCGGCTCGCGCTTTCACAACGGCGTCAGCCGCATCCACGGCGATGTATCCTCGCGCATCTGCGCCAGCCAGTGGCCGCAGGTGGCGCCCGAGGAAAACCCGATGAGCTACGTCACCAACGGCGTGCACGTGCCGACTTTCCTGGCGCAGGAATGGATCGACCTGTTCGACAACCACTTTGGTTACGAGTGGCGCCATAACCTTACTGATCCGGGCTACTGGGCGCGCATCGACGAGATCCCCGACCACCAGTTCTGGAGCGTGCGCCAGTCGCTCAAGTCGCAAATGCTCGAGCTGGTGCGCTTCCGCATCAGCCAGCAGCACTTCCGCAACCACGGCTCCGAAGCCCACCTCGACCGGCTGCTGAAGCATATCGATCCCCTCAACCCGAACGTCCTCACCATCGGTTTCGCCCGCCGCTTCGCCACCTACAAGCGCGCCGCGCTGCTGTTCGAAGACCCGACATGGCTGAGCCAGATCATTTCCGAGGCCGACCGTCCGGTGCTGTTCGTTTTTGCCGGCAAGGCGCACCCCGCCGACCGCCCGGGCCAGGATTTGATCCGGCATATTCAGGGCATGTCCCACATGCCGGAATTCGAGGGCAAGGTGCTGCTGGTGGAAGGCTATGACATGGGTCTGGCGCGCAGACTGGTCGCGGGCGTGGATGTGTGGCTCAACAACCCGGTGTACCCGCTCGAAGCGAGCGGCACTTCGGGGATCAAGGCGGGCATCAACGGCGCGATCAATTTCTCGGTGCTGGACGGCTGGTGGGGCGAGGGCTACGACGGCACCAACGGCTGGGCGATCAAGCCGGCGCCGACCTACATGGACGACTACCGCCGCAACAAGGAAGACAGCCAGACCTTTTACGAGATCCTGCAGGACCGTGTCGTGCCCCAGTACTACGATCGCGGCAAGATGGGCTACTCGGCGGAATGGGTCAGGCGTTCCAAGCGCTCGATCGGCACCCTGCTGCCGCGCTTCAACTCCAACCGGATGGTGGGCGAATACGTGTCCCGCTTCTACCTGCAGGCCAGCTGCCAGGGCGAACTGTACGCCCGCGATGGCTACGCAAACGCGAAGAACCTTTCGGTCTGGAAAACCAAGATCCGCGCGGCCTGGCAGGGCGTCGAGATACGTCGCCTGGATACGCCGAAGAAACACATTCAGTTCGGCGACAGCGTGCGCTTCGACGTTGCCCTGAAATTGAACGGCCTGGCGCCGGAGGATGTGGTGGTCGAGCTGATGATGCGTCGCCCGACTCGCAAGGAGATGAAGAATTACCAGCACTTCAGCTTCTCGTTCCAGGGGCTCGTGGAGGCGACCGGGGAGCATCTGTTCGCCCTCGACCTGGCCCCCGATCGGTGTGGACATCTTGATTACAGGATCCGCGTTTACCCCTGGCAGGAACTCCTGACCCATCCGCTGGAGATGGGGCTGATGGTTTGGCTATGAATTGAGCGAAGAATATTGACATGACCTGATTAACCGGACTAAACTTAGTCCGCCATGTAAATATACTGAGGCCACCTGCTATGCAAACCGTTAACATCCACGAAGCCAAAACGCAATTGTCGCGCTATATTGACCAGGCAGCTACTGGAGATGAAGTGATTATTGCCCGCGCAGGCAGGCCTGTAGCGCGCCTTGTGCCGCTGGAGGGGGTTGGCAAAGCACGTCAGCTGGGCTTGGGCAAAGCCACTTATACATTACCCGCCGATTTTGACGCCTTGCATGCTGAAGCAATACAAGCCATGTTCGAGGCCGGCGAATCGGCATGACGCAACGCACCTATTTACTGGATACCAACATTCTGCTCTGCGCGCTCATTGCGCCAGAGCGTTTAAGCGCTGATTTGCAAGCTCAATTAAGCGATGCGAAAAACACCGTTTACTTCAGTGCGGCGAGTATTTGGGAAGTTGCCATTAAAAGCAGCCTGAACAAAGCCAATTTCGATTTTTCGCCCGAAGATATTCATCGGCTTGCCACTGAGACAGATTTTACCGAGTTGCCTATACAAGCCCAGCATACTTTTGCAGTGGCCAACATGACATGGCATCACCGCGACCCATTTGATAGGTTACTGATTGCGCAAGCTTTATCGTTACCCGCTTATTTGCTGACGAGCGATAGTATGCTCGAACAATACTCGGAGTTAGTGCAATTAGCGCCGTTGAAACAAATGTAGGGTAACAATAAGCCTGTTCCGAGCGTAGCTGAAAAGCAAAGCGGGAATAATCAACCCGATAATGCCGCTGAATGAAGAGGGCGATGGAGAACAAAAACATGACCCCGCGCGAATTCATCGAGAAGTGGCGAGACAACCCGCTCAAAGAGCGCGCCAGCTATCAGCTCCACTTCATCGACCTGTGCGCCCTGTTGGGCGTGCCCACCCCTTCCCCAGCGACTGCCGAGACTTATTGCTTCGAGCGCGGCGCCGCCCGCACCGGAGCCGGACAAGGCTGGGCCGATGTCTGGAAAAAAGGATTCTTCGGGTTTGAATACAAAGCCACGCGGCGCAACCTGGGCGAAGCCCTGAAACAGTTGATGACCTACGCGCTGGCATTGGACAACCCGCCGTTGCTCGTGGTGTGCGATACCAACATCATCGAAATCCACACCCACTTCACCAACGCGCCCAGCGAAGTTCACACCATCGCGCTGGAAGACATCGCTGAACCCGCCAACCTCGACAAACTGCGCTGGCTGTTCACCGACCCCGACAAGTTCCACCCCAAGCGCACCATCGCGCAGATCACCGAAGAAGCGGCGGGCAAGTTCGCCGCCCTCGCCCAGTCGTTGAACGCCAGAGGCCATGCCCCGCAGACCGTGGCGCACTTTCTCAACCAGTGCCTGTTCTGCCTGTTCGCCGAAGATGCCGAGCTGCTGCCGGCCAAGTTGTTCGAGCGCTTGCTGGATAAAAGCCAGACCGACCCCGCCAAACTTTCCAGCCGCTTCGAAGAATTATTCAACGCAATGCGCAAGGGGGGCGACTTCGCGCTGGAGGACATTCACTGGTTCAACGGCGGATTGTTCGAAAAGGTGCAAGCGTTACCCCTCATCACCAGCGAAATAGCCACACTGTACGCCGCTGCCAAACTCAACTGGAGCGGCATCGAGCCCTCCATCTTCGGCACCCTGTTCGAGCGCGGGCTTGACCCGAAGAAACGCTCCCAGCTCGGCGCGCACTACACCGACCAGCAATCCATTATGCGCATCATCAACCCGGTGATCGTCGAGCCGCTGACGGCGGAATGGGAAGCAGCGAAACGCCTCATCGCCGAGCGCATGGCGCTGTACGAGCAAGGCGGCAAAGGCTCGAAGACTGCCCTGCAAGAAGCGCAAGGCGCGTTCATCGCCTATCTCGAACGGCTCAAGAATTTCAAAGTGCTCGACCCCGCGTGCGGCAGCGGCAATTTTTTATACCTCGCCCTGCGCGCACTGAAAGACCTCGAACACAAGGCCAACCTCGAAGCCGAGCAACTCGGCCTGCATCGTCAGGTCAGCATCGAAGTCTCGCCCGCCAATGTGCTGGGCATCGAACTCAACCCCTACGCTGCCGAACTCGCCCGCGTCACCGTCTGGATCGGTGAAATCCAGTGGATGCTCAAGAACGGCTACCCCATCCGCAAGAACCCCATCCTGCAACCGCTCGATCACATCGAGAACCGCGATGCGGTGCTTTCCTCCCCTCGCCCGCTTGCGGGAGAGGGGCAGGGGGAGAGGGAAGAAGCCCAATGGCCCACCGTCGATGCCATCATCGGCAACCCGCCATTTTTGGGCGACAAGAAAATGCGTGGCGAGTTGGGCGATGAGTACACCGAAGCCCTGCGCAAGGTGTATGAAGGCCGGGTACCGGGCGGGGCGGATTTGGTGACCTACTGGTTTGAGAAAGCGCGTGCCCAGATTGAAACGGGCAAGTGCCAACGTGCGGGTTTGGTTTCTACCAACTCCATTCGGCAGAAGCGCAATCGTCCAGTGCTGGAACGCATTCTGGAGAGCGGGCAAATCTTCAATGCGTGGAGCGACGAAGAATGGATTAACGAGGGTGCGGCGGTACGAGTATCGCTGGTGTGCTTCGGTGCTAAAAATCATGGGCAGCCAACTATGCTCGACGGACACCCCATATCAACCGTCCATGCCGACCTCACGGCGGGCGGTAATGGCGGTAGTGACCTGACTGGTGCGATGCCGCTCAAAGAAAATGCCGGATGGTCATACTTCGGTTTATGTCTGGCAGGCGCATTCAAGGTGCCATTCGAAACTGCACAAGCTTGGCTCAAACTGCCGAACCCGCACGGCAAACCGAACTCTGACGTGCTGAGACCAATCTACAATGGCTCCGATATTACTAGCCGCTGGGCAGGCAATTGGGTGATTGATTTTGCATTGATGGATGAACAGCAAGCCGCGCTCTATGAAGCGCCGTTCGCTTTCGTTGTAGAGCAGGTCAAACCAACTCGAATCAATAATAACCGCAAGGCACGTGCTGAAAAATGGTGGCAGCACGGTGAGGCGCGTCCCGGAATGCGTCGAGCGCTTGCTGGACTGCCGCGCTACATTGTGACGGTAGAAACGGCGAAACACAGGGTATTTACTTGGCTGCCAATCTCGGTTGCACCAGAGCATAGGCTCATCGTTTTTCCGCACCACGATGATATGACACTCGGCATTTTGTCTTCTCGTTTCCATATCACTTGGACACTTGCGCAAGGTGGGACGTTGGAAGATAGGCCAGTCTATAATTCGACTCGTTGTTTCGAGACATTCCCATTCCCAGAAGGGTTGACACCCAACCTCACGCCATCCGATTACGCCAACCCCGCAGCCGCTGAGATTGCCGCCGCCGCGCAAGCGTTGAACACATTGCGCGAAAACTGGCTCAACCCGCCGGAGTGGACGGACTGGGTGCGTACCCCGGAAGAAGAAAAAGCGGGCTACCCCGCGCGCCTCATTGCCAAACCCGGACACGAGGCCGATTTGAAAAAACGCACCCTGACCAACCTCTACAACGCCCGCCCCGCCTGGCTGGACAACGCCCACAAGACGCTGGATGCCGCCGTCGCCAAGGCTTATGGCTGGAACGACTACACGCCGGAGATGCAGGACGAGGAAATCTTGCGGCGGTTGCTGGCGTTGAATCTAGAACGTTCCAAGCTGTAGCCTGTGTAGGGCGCAATCGTGATTGCGTCGAATGAAATGAGCAGTGATGGGCGACTTGTGCGAGTTGCTTCGCATCCCTGCCAGAACCTTTCATCCAGCTCGCGGAAGGTAGTGGTTGTCCCTGTGAAGGCATGAGCATACAATGCTTGCATGTGATAGCAAACTAGGAGAATAACATGGCTAACCTGAGTATCCGAAAGCTGGACGACGAAACCATCACGCGCCTGCGCATCCGCGCTGCCCATCACCGAATATCGATGGAAGAGGAGGCTCGACGCATTCTTCGTCAAGCGGTCACTACCCCCAAACGGCTGGGCGACCTTTCCGTGCAGTTTTTTGGCCCCGAGTCCGGGGTTGAATTAGAACTCCCCCAACATGCCCCGCATGAACCTCTGAGTTTCACCTGATGATCGTCGTTGATACCAATGTGATTTCAGAAGTCATGCGCCCGCAGCCTTCGCCGGCGGTTCTGAGCTGGTTAAACGCCCAAGATGGCAACCAATTATTCATCACCACCGTGACACTGGCAGAAATCGGCTATGGCCTGCGGATTTTGCCAGACGGCCAACGCCGGTGGCAGTTGCACAGCCGTTTCGAGCAATTCATCGCGCAAGCGTTTGAGGAACGGGTGCTTGATTTTACTGTGTCTGCCGCCCGTTCCTATGCTGAAATCATGGGGCATCGCAAGGAAGTTGGTCATCCCATGAGCCTACCGGACGGGCAAATTGCAAGTATTGCCCACGCCCACGGGTTTGCCGTTGCCACCCGAAACATCAAGGATTTCGAGGATTGCGGCCTTGAGCTGATCAACCCGTTTGAATGACAACGTTTTATTGGGGGCGTAGCCAGTGTAGGGCGCAATCGTTATCGCACCGAATGAAATGGGGTTCGCAGGGATGGGCGGCTTTATCGCCCAACTCGCAAAACATCCGGGGCAACGAACGGAAAATGGAACTGGGGACGGAGCCCGATTACGCGGCCCCGCTATGAGCTTACCCTAAGGTAGACGGAGGAAAAGATGCCCCGCAGAGCCCGAGTAAGACATGCAGGTGTTCCGCAACACGTGATACAGCGTGGGAACAACCGCGCAGCC
>JAIOJM010000140.1 GCA_019911785.1 Sulfuricella sp.
GTCCGGTAGCACCCTGATCTTCAGCGCCCACGGTGTTTCCCCTGCCGTGCGGCAGGAGGCGGAAGCGCGCGGCCTGAAGGTATTCGACGCCACCTGCCCGCTGGTCACCAAGGTGCACCTGGAAGTGGCGCGGATGCGCAAGCAGGGCAAGGAAATCATCATGATCGGCCACAAGGGCCACCCCGAGGTGGAAGGCACCATGGGCCAGGCGGCGGGCGGCATGTACCTGGTCGAAAAACCGGAGGACGTGGCTGGCCTGCATGTTAGCGACGAAAACAACCTCGCCTATGTCTCCCAGACCACCCTGTCGATGGATGACGCGAGCCGCATTGTCGCCGCGCTGAAACAGCGCTTTCCCAGCATCAGTGGCCCGAAGAAGGACGACATCTGCTACGCCACCCAGAACCGCCAGGATGCAGTCAAAACCCTTGCGCAGCAGTGCGACGCGGTGATCGTGGTCGGCTCGCCCAACAGCTCCAATTCCAATCGCCTGCGCGAGGTGGCGCGGAACATGGGGGTGGACGCCTACATGGTGGACAACGCAGGCCAGATCGAACCGGCGTGGTTGAGCGGCAAGAAAAAAGTCGGCGTCACCGCCGGCGCTTCCGCACCCGAGGTGCTGGTGAAGGAAGTCATCGCCCGGCTGGAACAGCTCGGCGCGGAATCGGTTAAAAGCCTCCAGGGAGTAGAGGAAAATGTGGTGTTCCCCTTGCCTAAGAACCTGACTTCAACCGGGATTGTTCATTAGCCAGGAAATCGTAGTGCCGTGGCATCCGGGCGACAATTCGCGCGTTCAGGCCGTTTGTCTGCCTGATTTGTCCGTTTGTCTGCTATCTGATGAAATCCAGCAAGAATTAAATTAGTATCTGAAGAAAGAAAATAACAGGCTTGGAGGCTGTCATGAAATTCAGGAATACCGCCGGTTTTACGCTGATCGAGTTGATGGTCGTGATCGCCATCATCGGCATCCTTGCTGCGGTTGCCTTGCCCAGCTACCAGCAATATCTCATTCGTGGTCATCGTGCCGCTGCGCAGTCCCAGATGATGGACATTGCCAACCGCGAGCAGCAGTATATCCTTTCGAATCGCGTCTATACCGAAACAGGCTCGGATCTGGGATACTCGTTACCGAGTGACGTTGGTGCCCGTTACGGCTATTCCATCGATGTAGACAATGGCTCTCCGCCTTCCTTCACCATCACCTTTACGCCAATAGTGGGAACCCCCCAGGCCAGCGATGGCATTCTGGTCATCACCAGCGAGGGCGTAAAGACACGCGCTGGCGACGCTTCAAAATGGTAACACCCCCCCTGCCCATCCAGCGCGGCGCGACCATGATCGAAGTGCTCGTCACGATGGTCATCCTGGTTTTTGGCTTGCTCGGTCTGGCTGGCTTGCAGGCACGCTTGCAGGTCTCGGAGATGGAATCCTACCAGCGCGCCCAGGCGCTGATCCTGCTTGAGGATATGGCCAATCGCATCACGACCAATCGCTCCGCGGCTGCGGGCTACGTCACGGCCAGCCCGCTCGGCGCGGGCATGGACTGTCCCACAGACACTTCCACCGTGCAGAAGGTCGATGCCAAGGAGTGGTGCGAAGCATTGCAGGGGGCGGCTGAAACCTCTGGCGCCAGCAAAGTCGGCGCCATGATCGGAGCGCGCGGCTGCGTCGAAAGTGCGATTGCCAACGAATACCTTGTGACGGTTGCGTGGCAGGGGTTGGCCTCGATATCCGCTCCCCCGGACAGCGTGACCTGCGGGCAAAATGCGTATGACGGCGGGGCTTGCACGAATGACCGTTGCCGTCGCGCCATCACCACCATTGTACGCATTGGCACATTATGATGATTCTGAAAACATTAGCGTCTGGCCGGTCGAAGACTGATTTCCGCATCACGCTGGCGCGGCAGGCACAGTGCGGTTTTACCATGATTGAGTTGATGATCGGCATTGTCCTGGGCTTGTTGATGATGGTGGCGCTGAGCGAGCTTTTCGTCAACATCACCCGCACCAACAGCGAAATGGCCAAGACCAATGCCCAGATCGAGAACGGCCGCTTCGCAATCCAGTTGTTGGGGGGCGACATCGCCCATGGCGGGTTCTGGGGGGGCTACGTCCCGAAATTTGACGATTTGACCGTGCCCGCCTCCGGTTATGACGGGACTACAATGGCGCCCAGCGCCGTCCCCGACCCCTGCCTGGCATATGTAAGCTGGGACGCGGCTTACAAAAACAACCTCCTTGCCATCCCCGTCCAGAGTTACGAGAGCGCGCCGGCCGCATGTGCCGCCGCAGTCATCAACCAGAAAGCCGGTACCGACGTGCTCGTGGTGCGGCATGTCGAAACGTGCCTGCCGGGCGTGGGTAATTGCGAAGTCGATACCGCCGGCAAGCTGTATTTTCAAGCCCCGCAATGCGAGGATGAAATTTCCGCTCCGGTGCAGGCGGCTACTGCCACAACCGTAACACTGCCCTCATTCGCTTCGGCGGTTAGTGATTTTTATAAGGGCGGCACCATCCGTATCATATCGGGGCCAGGGAGCTATCAATCCCGCTTGATCAGCGCCTACGATGGCGCCACCAAGGTTGCCACCCTGGCCACCGCCTGGGCGGCCCCCATGCCAAACGACACATCGAAGTACACTTTCGGCGAAGGATATGTGCTCGACACCAGCGGTTATGCCTTCCACAAAAGAAACTGCACCTCGCTCGCTGACAAACGAAAATTTATTTCCAGCATTTACTATATCCGCGATTACGCTGTAAGCGTGGGCGACGGCATCCCCACCCTGGTGCGTTCACAGTTCGACCTTGCCGGCGGCGTGCTGGCGCATCAGCCCGCCGAGCCGCTGATCGAAGGCATCGAAGGCTTCAGAGTGGAATTCGGCATCGACGACAGTGGCGATGGGGGTGCTGTCGATTACACCAAAGCCGTTGAATGGACTGACCCGTATAACCGTGTCGCGCCCAAGTATCGCGGTGACGGCATCCCGGACGTCAGACTGGACGGCACATTTGTTATGCGCTGCACAACCGCAGTGCCCTGCACGGTGGGCCAGCTTGCCAATGTGGTGGCCGTCAAGCTGTATGTGCTGGCGCGCAACAGGGATATCACGGTGGGTTATACCGACGGGAAAGCCTACACCCTGGGTACGACCACGCTGGGCCCGTTCAACGACCACTACAAGCGCCACGTGTTTTCCACGTCCGTGCGCCTGACCAATATCGCCGGAAGAAGGGAGACCCCATGAGACGGCCCGTTCCCTCTCATGCCCAGCGCGGGGCAACCTTGGTCGTCGGCCTGATCATGCTGGTTCTCATCACCCTGATGGTGACCACCGCCTTTACGCTCAGCACCACCAACCTCAAGTCCGTGGGCAACATGCAGTTCCGCAATGAGGCGGTCGCCGCCGGCAACATCGCCATCGAGAAGGTGCTGGGCTCACCCTTTGCCGCCGCTCCAAGCGCTGATGAAATCCTGGTGGACATCAACAATGATGGAATAAATGATTATGTCGCCTCGATTGCCACACCCGTCTGCATCCGCGCCTCGGTGGCGGCCCCGCCGGTGGAAAGCAGCTGGACGTTGCCGTCGATGTCAACCGCGTCCACCTGGAATACCATATGGGACATCGTTGCCACGGTGACGCCGACCAGCGACAACCCCGGCGCGAGCGGGACCTCGATGCAGGTGCATTCGGGGGTGCGCGTATTGCTGTCGCAGGCCGAGAAAGACGCAGTGTGTGACTGAAGCAAGCGTGTAATTAGGAGAGCAACATGAAAAAATATTTCCCCCCAAGATGGCTGGCTACCGCTTCCGCCCTGCTGATGTTTCATCTGCCGGCGATGGGGGAAGATATCGACCTGTTCGTCGGGCTTCCCCCATCTGAGGCCGATGTGCCGAATGTGCTGATCATTCTGGACAACACGGCGAACTGGAACACCGCATTCACCAATGAAATGGCGGCATTGGTCAACGTCGTGAACGGATTGCCCGTGGACAAGTTCCGCGTCGGGTTGATGCTGTTTACCGAAACAGGGAGCGGCAATTCCGGCAACGATGGCGCCTACGTGCGCGCGGCGGTGCGCCCGATGGATAGCGCCAACAAGGCCAAATACCAGGCACTGGTGAGCGGGCTGGATAAGGGCGACGACAAGGGCAATGCGGGCAAGGTCGGCAAAGCCATGGAGGAAGCCTATCTGTACTATGCGGGCCTGGCGCCACACGCCGGCAACAACAAGAAAAAAACGGATTACACCGGGAACACGTCCGGCACCGCCTCGTCGAACGCCATCTATGCGCTGCCCGGCAACGCGCTGGCAGCGAAAGACGGCTCCCCCTATGCCAGCCCCCTTGTATCGGGCAGCTGCGCGAAAAACTATATCATCTATATCAGCAACGGCGCGGCACAGGATAACACTTCGGATATCTCCCAGGCCACGGCGGCGCTGACCGCAGTTGGCGGTAGTACGACCACCATTCCCATTTCTCCCAGCGGTTCGCAGGATAACGTGGCGGACGAATGGGCGCGCTTCATGAAAAAGAGCTCCTTAGGCATCGTCACTTATACGGTCGATATCAATAAAGAGACCACGGGCCAAGGCCCGGGCTGGACCGCGCTACTGAAAAGCATGGCGAATGTGAGCAGCGGAAAATATTTCGATGTCGCCAGTTCCGGCACCCAGATTATCGATGCCCTGAACAAGGTTTTTTCTGAAATACAGACCGTCAACAGCGTGTTTGCCTCGGTCAGCTTGCCGGTGAGCGTCAACACGCAGGGAACTTACCTGAACCAGGTGTATATCGGCATGTTCCGGCCCGATGCGGATTCCTTTCCGCGCTGGTCGGGCAACCTGAAGCAGTACAAACTCGGCATGGTCAGCGGCACGCTCAAACTGCTGGACGCGGACGACAACGGCGCCATCAACGCTCAGACAGGCTTTATTGGAGAGTGCGCGCGCAGTTTCTGGACGCCCTCCGTAGTGGATACCTACTGGTCATTCAGGCCACAGGGAACCTGTCTGGCGGTGGCCAATTCGGATATTTCCAACTATCCCGACGGCAATATCGTGGAAAAGGGCGCCCAGGCCTACAAACTGCGGAGCACGACCGCGCGTACGGTGAAAACCTGCTCTTCGACGTTTGCTTCCTGCACCGCTTTGACCGACTTCAATAACACCAACGTGACCCAGGCCATGCTGGGCGCAGCCAGTACGTCGGAGAGGGATGCGATCATCAACTGGACGAAGGGGTTGGATGTCGATGACGAAAACTTGAATGCGATAACCACAGCCGAGATGCGCCCCTCGGCGCATGGCGACATCGTGCATTCGCGGCCGGTGGCAATCAACTACGGCACCGATGCTGCACCTCAGGTGGTGGTGTATTACGGCGGCAACGACGGCGTGCTGCGCGCCGTCAACGGCAATCGCAGCACCAGCATTGGTGCCACCACCGCAGGCAGCGAACTCTGGTCGTTTGTGGCGCCCGAGTTCTACACCAACCTCAAGCGCATTCGTGACAACACCGTCACCATCAGTTTTCCCGGCCATACCACTGGCACGCCGACACCGCTGCCCAAGCCTTATGCTTTCGACGGGCCGGTCACCGCCGACAAGGATGCCGCCCATGCCTGGATATACGCCACCATGCGGCGCGGCGGACGGGCGCTGTATGCCTTTGACGTGACCACCCCGGCCAGCCCAAGCCTGAAATGGAAGGTAGGCTGCCCCAACAACTTCCCCGTTTCTGGAACGGTGGACGATACAGGCTGCACCACGGGTTTCACCGGCATCGGCCAGACATGGTCCCAGCCCAAGATCATAAAGGCATCGGGCTATGGCGCGGGAGCTACGCCCATGCTCATCATGGGCGGCGGTTACGATACCTGCGAGGATGTCGATTCCACTACGGCAGCCTGCACCTCTCCCAAGGGCAACAAGATTTATGTGCTGAATGCCGACACCGGGGCATTGCTCAAGACGCTGGATACGGACCGGAGCGTGATTGCCGATCTGGCGGTTGCGTCGGACAGCGCCGGACTGGCCAAGTATGCCTACGCGGCGGATACGGGCGGGAATATCTATCGCATCACGATAGGTTCGGTTGCACCGGCAAGTTGGACGATTATCAAGATCGCCTCCCTTGGCTGCGACACGGTAGCTACTTGTACGCCCAACCGGAAGTTCATGTTCGCACCGGACGGGGTTGATGACAATGGCACTTATAACCTGCTGATTGGCTCCGGCGATCGCGAAAAACCGCTGGGCAGTTATACTAACGCCGCCAGCGTGGCCAATTATTTCTTCATGGTCAAGGACAAGCCAACGGATGCCGCCTGGCTGAGTTCGGAGAATGGTACATGTGGTGCGGACGTGATCTGCTTGGCCTCGTTGCTGCCGATCACGACCAGCGCCAACCCGACACTGCTTCAAGTGGACGCGAAAAAGGGCTGGTATCTGGGTTTGGCTGCGACCGAGCAGGTGGTCACTTCCGCCATCACGGTCTTCGGCGTGACGACATTCAGCACGCACCAGCCTGCTGTTGCCACGCCCGGTACCTGTGGCGCCAATCTGGGAGAGACCCATGTGTATAACATCAGTTACACCAATGCGGCGAGCGCCAATGGAACCAGTGCCCGCTACGAGGTTGTCGTTGGCGGCGGTTTGCCACCGTCGCCGGTGGCCGGCATGGTGACTCTGGATGACGGTACCACCGTTCCGTTTTTGATCGGCGGCAGGCCGGATTCTCCGCTTGAAGGCGCACCGCCGACATCGCCTTCAACAGTGGCTCAGCCCAAGAGCAGGGTTTATTGGTATATCCAGCAATAATGGGAAAAACGGGGATGAAATTCAGTCGGCATCAGGGGCGAATGACTCGCTTGCGGGTACTGATCCAGCAGGGTTTTAGCTTGATCGAATTGATGATCGCCATCGCGTTGCTGGGAATTCTGCTGGCGATCGCGGTGCCGTCCTTCACCGATGCCGTGCTGGGTAGCAAGCTTCGCTCATATGCCAACAACTTTCTCGCCAGCACCTATCTGGCGCGCGGAGAGGCCATCAAGCGCAATTCAGTGGTCAAACTCTGCGCCTCCTCCAATGGCACAAGCTGCACGGGTAGCTGGGAGCAGGGATGGATCGTGCAGGCGTCCGACGGCACCGTCATCCAACGTCAGCCGGCATTGTCCTCCGGCCTAAAAATGACGGAATCAGATGGTGTTGGCAGTATCGATTTTCAGCCGACCGGGGTGGGCGCCACGCAAGCCACCCTGACCATCTGCCGCGCTACGCCCAGCGCGGGCGACCAGGAGCGTGTGATTTCTATCAATTCAACGGGCCGCGCTTCGATTACCAAGACAACGACCGGCTCTTGCCCGTAAAAAAACTGCGCCCTTGGCCTGAGCAGTTCGCACGCTGATCATATTTGTTTCCGGTAGTCCAAAAGCATTGTCTACGCAATCAGGGTATCCCCATTCATGTAAGTTCCAAACGCCAACTCGTGGGTGAGCGATAGCGCTAGCATAAGCTGGCTGGCGGTCGGTTTGCTGGAATGGGCGGCAAAATAGGGGGAATGGAAATTTGGATTCTGATTTTCTGATCGTCGGCGGCGGCGTCATCGGCTTGAGCAGCGCGCTTGAGCTTGCACGGGGTGGCGCCACTGTGACTGTACTG
>JAIOJM010000141.1 GCA_019911785.1 Sulfuricella sp.
GTCCGGTAGCACCCTGATCTTCAGCGCCCACGGTGTTTCCCCTGCCGTGCGGCAGGAGGCGGAAGCGCGCGGCCTGAAGGTATTCGACGCCACCTGCCCGCTGGTCACCAAGGTGCACCTGGAAGTGGCGCGGATGCGCAAACAGGGCAAGGAAATCATCATGATCGGCCACAAGGGCCATCCCGAGGTGGAGGGCACCATGGGCCAGGCGGCGGACGGCATGTACCTGGTGGAGAAACCGGGGGACGTAGCCGGCTTAAGCGTCGCTGACGAAAACAACCTCGCCTATGTCTCCCAGACCACCCTGTCGATGGATGATGCGAGCCGCATCGTCGCCGCGCTGAAACAGCGCTTTCCCAGCATCAGCGGCCCGAAAAAGGATGACATCTGCTACGCCACACAGAACCGCCAGGATGCGGTGAAAAAACTGGCTGAACAGTGCGACGTGGTGATCGTGGTCGGCTCGCCCAACAGCTCCAATTCCAACCGACTGCGCGAGGTGGCGCGGAACATGGGGGTGGATGCCTGGATGGTGGACAACGCCGGCCAGATTGATCCGGCATGGTTGAGCGGCAAGAAGAAGGTGGGCGTCACCGCCGGGGCTTCCGCACCTGAGGTGCTGGTGAAGGAAGTGATCGCCCGGCTGGAACGGCTCGGTGCCGTTAGCGTGGAAGAGTTGAGCGGCATCGCCGAGAACGTGGTGTTTCCCATTCCGAGGAGTCTTTCTTTACCTGAGCGAGGGTAAGCGTGCCCTTCCGGCTTGAAGCGGCCGGGAAGGTTAGCGATTTTCTCCCTCCTCAAGAGTCCAAAATCAGACTAAGTTTGCAAGGCTATTTTCAGTCAAGGACTTCGCGCCAGGAAACCCTTTTCCCCGTGGCGCCACCACCACCGATGTCTACCCCTTTAGTTTGCTTATCGCCTGAAGCACTGGTAACGATGGTCTTGATTGTGCCATCCGGAAGGCGGATCACTACGAAGCCTACCGTCAGGGAGCCAGTGATTTTCTGGGCTGCGATGCTTTGTGCCGCGGATGTCGAGATGTATGAGCCTGTGCAATAGTCCAGCTGATAGAACCAGCTGTCGCCGCCAGTAGAACAGGCGTCCTGTTTCGGAACATTGGTCGCGATTAGCATCGTGCCCAGAACGAGTTGAGGATCAACAGTAACTCGTTCCCCAGGGGAATTGTTCGCCGGATTGAAATCCATGAACCAGCCCGTCCCAACGCTCAGGTCTACCGGATTGGTGGTGATCGTTCGCGCAGTTGTCGATGCGGCAGTGAGAACTTGTTCAACGATCAGGGTGGCCCTCGGATTGCCCCATGCGACAGTCGAGTCCTTGAGTGCATAAAAGGATTGCTGGCTGGTGTCGAGTGAATCGTTGAGGCCAAGATAACGGCCGGTTCCGACGAAGACCATTTCGGTTGAAGTGCCGCATATCCCAAGTTCCGGGCGGGTCGTGACAGGCTGTGTATTGCTGCTGCCGTCCTTAAGTTCGGCGAGTTTTATGACCGAGTTGGTAGTAAGATCGAAGCGCCAAAGGTTGCCGTACAGGTCGCCCCCATAGACACGGAGCGCCTTGTTGTCGGTATTGGGATTGTTCGACCATCCCGAAATCATGGATAACCCAGCCGGGTCAGAAGTCGAACCGAAATTGGTGTCAATTTTGGCAAGGATGCTGCCATCAGCCGCGTCAAGCACAAACAGGAACGCCTTGCCGGTTCCCGGGCTAACGTTGTTATGGCCGGAACTGACCAGTACGACCCATTTCCCGTCAGAAGGACGTTTCGTGATTACCGGGTTGCCGTAGCTATAGCCCAGGTCGGTGTCAGAATTGGTGCAGAGGGTGCTGTCGGAACAGGTTTCCCACAGCATTGCCGGGTTGTTGGGGTTAGTGATGTCCAGCGCGTAGTAGCCCCGTCCCCCCTTGTTCAGTCCGCCGACAAGAATGGTTTTCCACGCACCGCCCATATAGACATCCATGGTTTCCGGTGTGCCATCCACGAAAAAGTGGTGGTTGTTCGAGTAGTTATCGTTCGCCAACTGGTATAAATTGGACATGATCATGCGGGGCACATACGCCCAAACTTCGCCGCCACCTCCGGCGGCAGCGTCAGGGTTGGCGTTGAAGGCATGGAGCATGCCGTCGTTGGCTGCGATGTAAAGCATCGCCTGGCGCGCCGCCTGATCGGTCTTGAAATTTGCGTAGTCGGTATCGTTGAAGTTGTACTTCGGCAGCGCCACATAGGCGGGCTTGGCGTTAACCGTATCGCCGAGAATATGCTCGCGGTCACGGTAAAGTATGCCTTCATACCCGGTCTGCCCACGCAGATAGTTGACCAGATTTTCGCCGTTATCTGCCAGCAATTTCTGGGCAGCGTCAAGGGTCGCATATTGCGACATCGTGGAGGACTTATTGTTGAAAAAGGCTTTTTCGGTGGCATCCAGATTGGCCCAGGAAAAAGCCTTGAACTGCCCGGTTCCGGAATCCAGAGTGTAAATCGTGCGCGTATCGGACGAGTCCAATGCTTTGGCGTCAAGCAGGGTTTGCGCCGACCAGTTGACGGTGGCAATTACATCGCCGGTACCCGGGTCGATTGATTGCGCCTTGACCTCACCGTCCCATTTGAGTGTGCGGAAAAAGGTGCTGTAAATCGAATTGTCGGTCTGGGTGATATTCGGGCTGCTGGTGGCGGAAGCCGCGGCGGCTCCGGTGATGATCTTGATGCTGCTGAGAGCATCCGACAGTCCGCTGGCAAGGGCGACCGGATCGCGGGCGCTGAAATAATGGCCACGGCCGTTTACCGCTGCGTGCCAGAGATCATCCACTGCGGTATCCGTGTTGTTTGCCGGCAGTGGCCAGTTGCATGTCCCCGTCGTCCACGCGCAGCCAGTCGAGGCGGTTTTGATATTGTAGAAATCACCGCTGGTGGCGGTTTCATAGTCGGACCGGTAGGTCATGACGCCATCAACACCTAGCCCCAGAGTGAAGGTGATCATGTGCTGGTGGGGTGCAGGATCCTTGTCGGATGTTGGCACATTGTCCTTGGATACGTCAGTGCCCAGCACGCCGGTCGTGCCGGTTGGCCGGAGATCGTTTTTGTAGTAATACATGGCTACGTCGGCCAGGGTATTGGATGCTCCGATATTGCCGTCATAGGCACCCACTGCACGGGTGGAGTAGCCGCTGTCGGTGTTGTCCTGATCACCCACGCCACTATAGGTTTCGTTCCAGTAACCATCCGTGGTGAGGAGTGAGAAGTTCTGCTGGCAGGAGTATTGCACTGGGTCGGCTGCGCCGGTCAGATTCTTCTGGAAAATTTTTCCGGCCTTGGAGAGCGCGCCGCGTAGCGGAGTCGATCCCGTGGGGGACTGACGGAACAAAGTGTTGTACCAGTACTCTTTCTGGGTTGCATCGAAATTCGCAATATCCAGAAACTCGGTACTGGAATAGCGATCCGGGCTGCTTCCTGTAATACTTTTTGCGACACTGGAAGTATTGATGGTGTAGAAGCCGACCCGGTAGTTGTCGTTCAGCGGCAGGAATGCCTGGCTGCTTGAGGATTTCATCATTTGCATGCGGGTGCGGTAGTAGGCATACCAATTGGCGAAGTTCGTCATTTCCTCGTCATAACTGCAGGCACTGGCGCTGGCGACGCAATCCAGCCGGTTGGCTGCGCGGCTATAGGTGGCTGTGGCCGGTACGATATTGATGCGGGAGAAGGAGCTAATGCCATCGCCGCCGCCGCTGATGTTGGTTACGGTGGTGGGGAGGCTTGTGGATACGCCGCTATTCATTGTCGAGGTGCCGCCAACCGTATAGCCGATGGTGCCACTGGTGGAGATGACGATCGCGTAACCATTCGGTGCCGAACCCTGTGCCAGCGGTGCCTGGATGTAGAAGGTGGCGGAGTTGGTCGGGCAGGAGGTGTTGGTGCTGCTGCTGCCGCCTGCATATTCGAAGGGGGTGGTATTGAGGTAGGCGTCGATCCGGTCGCATACGTCCTTCGCCATGCTCTTGTTACGCGCGGTTGTGCTGGTGCCGGATGCCGCGATATTTTGATTCAGGATTTCGACGCCGTTGACGGTAATGCTGGTTACGCGGCCATCGCTCGCCGTTCCGGAAAATGCGACGCTAGAGGTTGCCGCAGTGGTGCCCGTGGAGGGCGATAAAACGGTGATCACCCGGCCATTGGGGGCGGCGCCGGTCAACGGGGTGGTGCTGCCCGACGCGATGGTCGGGGTGATTACGACGGTGTCGGCGTTGGTGGCCGGGGTGCAGGCGCTGCCGGCGCAGGCGATATATTCCGGCGTGGAGTTGAAAGCGTTGATCGCCGCCGCCAGCGCGGTCGCTGCCGCGTTTCGCTCGGTTGAAGAGTTCGTCCCGGTAGGGGCCGAAATGGCGGAGCCGATGATGTTGACGCCGTCTATGGTGACGCCGGTGATGCTTACGGCACCGTCGGAGCCTGAATCGCCGATCACGATCGTGCCTTTGGCCTGGGAGACTGCCGACGTGGTATTGGAAAACCGGGAATACTGGAAGGCGCCGGTTTTCTTGGCCTGGCAATTGGTCAGGGCCGCTGAGTCGCACCAGCGTACCTTGGCGGGAATGGTATAGGTGCCGGTCGGCGCATCGGCGATTATGCAGGTCTTCAGGTCGGTAGCGGTGCAATATTCCTTGGCGGCGATGGCGAAATAATAGGGCGCTCCGTACTTGTAGCGGATGTTGCCGGAAGAGTCCTTGCCACGGTTGATCGTGAGCCCGGGGTAGGAGTAACCGCTTGAATTGGTCTTGCAGTTTGTCGTGTCGGTGGTGTGGTCTCTGGCCGTGGTGTCGCACCAGGCACGCTCGGGGTAAGCGGTGGTCAGGTTTACGGTGGTTGCCGATTGCTCTAACTGGTTGGTATTCTGCCTGTTGAACCCGTCGGTATTCACCGCCGTCCAGTTAGTGGTGTTGGCAGCGCTCATGCTGGGAAACAGGGTGCCATCGTATTTCACCGGGGGTGAATAGCGGGTGGCGGGGTTGTAGTACTGGGTATTGAAATCGCTCGACATGTAGGGGGGGTCGCCGACCAGACATTTGTCGCGCTTGGTGTCGGTGTCATCACCGCTGTCTAGGCAGTGCCAATCCCCGGGGTCTGAGCCGTCTCCCCAGCGGTCGCTGACATAGTCCGGTGTGTATTGCTGCATCATGCTGCCGGAATCATCCAGAATGTAAAACAGGTTGGGCCTGACTGTCGCCGTGGTGGCTTGGGCGAGCGGCACGTCCGCCAATTCCGTGACGGCCGCGTGGCTGGGCAGCCCCGCAAGATTCGCGCAAAAAAATAGTACAGTCAGCAAAGCATGCTTGCCGTAAGAGGGGGATTGTACGTTCATGTTTTTCTCCTGTTGCGCAAACATGCCGATCAGAATGGAATCAGCAGCATGGCTTGGACAATGCTGGATGCGTTGCGCGGGCCAACGGTGCGGGCGGTGACGCGGTAATAAACGCCGGATGCGTTTGCGTCGAAGCAGTAATTGCCAATACTCTGGCTGCCGCCGGGGCAGACACCAGTGGAAGTAGAGATGGCGATGGAGCACTGGTTTGCCACGCCACCATTGCTGCCGTTATAGGCGGTATTGGGCTGGGTACACATGCGATGGATAATGTAGGTGGTGGTATTGCCGGCGGCATCCGTGGCGAGGGTCACGGTGTTGAGTCCAGACCAGGTCGCCGGGTCTTTCCAGTCCGGTTCAGGATCGAGCTTGGATGAGTAATAGCCGGAGCTTGTGTCGGAGCTGTTGAGCGAGGGGGTGCCCACTTTGCTCATTAGCCAGAGGTAGGCTGCATTGATTCCCTGATCGGTTGCGCTCAGGGTGCTCTGCCTGAAAGCGAGGTTGCCTGAAATCACGGTGGTGGTATCCATCGAGCGTACCAGTGCTATGCCGGCCAGGGTCATCGCAACCAGCACGATCAGTGCAATAAAGAGCGACATGCCTTTCTGCTGGCGGCGCAGGGGTGCGACTCCCGTGAGTCGCCAGTTTGAGCCTTGGGCGGTCATGCTGGTCTCCAGATCATGTTTCTGACTGGTACGGTTGTTTCGAAAGTCTTGTAGCGATAGCACTGCCAACTCGTTCCGTCCGCGTCATCGGGCAGGGAGATGGCGCCGGCAGCCCAGTTCAACGAGAAGGACGCTGCGGACGTGACATTGCATAATCCTGTTGCCGGATCGGGTTTCTCACGCAGGCCGCTGCGTGCAACGACGACCAGGCGTACCGAGCCAATGCGGCTTAAGTCTCCGCCGTCTCCAATAACGCCATTTCCATCTGCGTCCACCATGGTGTCGCTATAGCCGGTATCAGGGTCTACTCTTAAATCGCTAATAATCCCGGCACGGGTGTCAAAGCCGTATTGTGCGTGCATGCTGACGACGCCATCCATTATTGCGACTGCCGGGTCGGGTGTAAGGACATTTCGCACCATCAGCTGGTTATTCTGGATGGAGTACTCGTTGATAGTGGGCATTCCACCCAGATTGAACACCGGCGAATTTACGTTGTATGCAATGCCCAGCCCGGAAGGCTTGTTGTAGCGGGCAGCGACCTGCTGGCAGCCTTGGTTTGGGTCCTTATAGTTGCCGGAATTATGTATGATGTTGTCGGTTTGGGCTGCAGAACCACCGCCTCCGCAGGCATCGGCGGCGGCAGGGAGGCCGGTTACCTGGGCAAGCGTGCAGTCCTTGCCGGGTTCGGCGATGACGACCAGATCGCCTTCCTTGAAGCCGAAGCGATTGTTTACTTTAAAATTTGCCGCACTCCCGTTGTAATCGGCAGTAATTAAGGCTGGCGCGGCCTGGAGTGGGGAATTGCCATAAGAAATGGTGATTGTATCCGGGTTCGTCCCCACTCCCTGAACAATCTGGACGGGAATAAGTTTGAAATCGAACTCGTAAGGTGTGCCGGTACCTTCGTCATAGGCCTTGATGGTGCAGCCCATCAGGGTGAGGCTGTTGAATCCATAACCGGCTTGGCGGATATCCCGCTCGATCTGGTACAGAGCGATGGCCCCTGACTGAAGTGCATCGCTGCCGCTGGTGGTTGTTCGTTTCTGTCCCTCGAAAAAAGTAAATACCTGCAATATGGCCAGAGTGGAAATGAGGGCGATAAGCATGCCCACCATGAGTTCAACCAGGCTGAAGCCCCGACTGGTTTTTTTTGAAATGCGCGCAGTCATGGTCTGTTCTGCCTCAATTGTTGATCTGAGTAATTACCTGGTGCCTGTGTGCAACCGGTGTCTTGGGAGGTTGCCATGATACTGTTATGGTAACCAGATTGTTGGTCCCAATTGCTATCGTTGGCGCGTTAGCGGCTGTGCCCGGCAAGGTGCTTTGCACTTTGGCAACCCAGTTGGTCAGTACCGCGGGGGGCGTGCCGGTTCCGGCGTAGGCATAGGATGCTAGATTGGGCTGATTCGCCCACATTTCACCAATTACCTGGTTGGCAAGGAATGATGCATCACTGCGGTATTTGGCATCGGATACATTGCTGATGGCGGCTGCCTGCATGCCGATCAGCGCCAGGATGCCCATCGAAAAAATCAATATGGCGATTAATGCTTCGAGCAGCACGGAACCTCGTTGGCTGTGCATGGACTCGTGGAGCCTGGCTATGGGTCTAACAGGCGCGTGGATCATTGGGTGAACTCACTGTCAAATTAGGATCACACATTTTGATGGTACCGCCGGCGCCGATCGTGACCCTCAGGTCCCGGCTGCTCGCGGCACTGAGAACCGACGAATCCACGTCGATTCGGTTAATGGCGTTGGTATTCTGAACCCGGCCGAAGGCGTTGAAGGTTATGGTGGTTGCGCCGGCTGGCGTTATGGCCACCGTGATGTTCGGGCTTCCTTCCTGCGAGGTACGAGTCTGGATGGCTGTGCCTGCCGCAGTTTGAACAGTCCAGTCGGCTTTGCTGCCCAGCACGAACTGAACGTTTGTATTGCGCTGAACAGCTTCCGCACGTGCCAATTGAATGCCATTCAATATGGCCTCGGCGCCGTTTCGAATCTGGGCGTTCTGAATCCAGGTGCGGTATTCCGGTATCGCGAAAAATGACAGAATGCCGAGCAATGCGATCGTTATCATCAGCTCGATTAGCGTGAACCCCGAGTTGCGCATGTGGTTTGTGGTTAACACGTGCCACCCTTTGCCCTAACCCAGCAGTTGTTGGGACTGGGTACTGTCCATCCCGACGGAACGCCGGCAGTGGTGCGTGCGTTGTCCTGGTTGATTGTGAAGATGAAACCTCCCGTACCCTGGTCAGCGATGCCGGTAGCCCTCGCCTCGAATTGTGTTGCGTTCAGGGTCGGGCAGGTAAAGGTGAAATATTTACTGGTTGGCAGTAATGCCACACTGCCCGCCGCGCAAGCTCCCGCATAGCTACGGTTATCCTGGAAATGCTGTTCGAGCTTGACTCGCATATCTGCCAGTAAAGAATGGGCCTCTGCCAGCTTGCCGCGTGTCACATAATCCCTGTAGGACGGCAATGCAACTGCGGATAATATGCCAATAATCGCGACGGTAATCATCAGCTCAATAAGCGTGAAACCCGGTGATTTTTTCATAATGTTATCCTGCGCGATGATGGTTTAAAGTGATGCGATCCTAAATCAAATAACTGCAAATTTGTTAAACAAAGCTTAGTCTGAGTGAATCGGTGGTTCAACGTTGGGCCGACTAAAGGTTGGTTTGCTAGAATGAGCGGCAAAAACAGGAAATCATCAAGATTTGAACATGGATATTTTGATTGTCGGCGGTGGTGTGATTGGTTTGGGTAGTGCGCTTGAACTTGCACGGCAAGGGGCCAGGGTGGCAGTGCTGGAGCGTGGGGTATGTGGCGGCGAATCCTCCTGGGCCGGTGGCGGCATACTGTCGCCGCTGCCGCCTTGGGATTATTCGCCCGCTGTGACCGATCTGACGCAGCTGAGCTGCCGGCTTTTTCCGGAGTGGGTGGGGCGTGTTGCCGAAATCAGCGGCATCGATCCGGAATACCGGGTCAGCGGTATGCGGGTTATGCCTCCGTTTGATGCCGAGAAGGCGGCGCAGTGGTGCACAAACCATGATGTACGACTGGAGCAGGATGGAGAGGGTTTGTGGCTGCCGGATG
Organism: Sulfuricella sp.; assembly: GCA_019911785.1. The sequence continues at coordinate 9,142 of JAIOJM010000141.1, forward strand.
TCGCGCAGGTGCGCAATCCGCGCCTGATCAAGGCGCTGCGACTCGCGCTGGAGCGGATGGGGGTGCGGATCGTGGAGCGGGCCGAGGTTGTCGGGATCGTGTCCACGGAAGATCGGGTGGAGCGACTGGATACCACGGCGGGGCCTTTTGCGGCGGAACACTATGTCGTTGCCGCCGGGGCCTGGAGCAAGAAGCTGCTGGGAAAGCAGGGCGTGCAGCTCGATATCAAGCCAGTGCGCGGCCAGATGCTGCTCTATGAGGCGCAGCCCGGAATGCTGCGGCATATTATCCTGCAGAATGGCACCTATCTGATTCCTCGCGATGACGGGCATATTCTGGTCGGCAGCACCCTGGAGGATGTCGGTTTCGACAAGGCGACGACCGAGGGGGCCAGGGTTGCGCTTCATGCACGGGCGCTGGGCATGCTGCCTCAACTGGCTCATGCAGAGTTTATTCAGCACTGGGCGGGGCTGCGCCCGGCTGCACCCGACAATATTCCGATCATTGCCAGGCACCCGCGGCTTGAGAACCTTTTTCTCAATGGCGGGCATTTCCGCTACGGCGTCACCATGGCGCCGGCGAGCGCTCAAATTCTCGCAAATCGACTGTTTAACCGGGAACAGCCTTTCGATGTTTCGAGCTATGATTGGCCAAGGGTGAATTAAAATTGTTAGACAAAGTCCAATAGTTGGTTTAGCATGAAGCTATGGACATGAAAATTTACACGCGCGACAACATGGCTGATCTGCTACGGCAGCACGGGATCAATCCGACGCATCAACGACTCGAGATTGCCTATGCGTTGTTCTCGAGGCAGGAGCACCTTTCTGCCGATCAGATTCTTGCGATCGTAAATACCAAGCACAGCGAAACCTCCAAGGCAACGGTCTACAACACCCTCAATCTGTTCGTGGAAAAGAAGCTGATCCGCGAAGTGATCGTGGATCCCAGCAAGGTATTCTACGACCCCAATACCCACGAGCATCATCATTTCTACGATGTGGTCAGCGGTCATTTGACCGATATCGACGCGGCTGACTTCAAGGTCACTGGTTTGCCCGTGTTGCCGCCGGGCGTGGTTACCGAAGGCATCGACATCATCGTCCGCATCCGCCCGCAAGCGGTTGCCGCCTGATCAAAATTCCTTGTCGCTGTATACGCGTATCTCTGTTCGACCCGCTATGGTGCGCTGTAGCGATTGATGGCTGACGGCGAAGAGGGATATAATGCCGAGCTTGTGTGCCGATGTAGCTCAGTTGGTAGAGCAGCGCATTCGTAATGCGAAGGTCACCAGTTCGATTCCGGTCATCGGCACCAGTAAAATCAAAGGGCTTACAGAAATGTAAGCCCTTTTTATTTCTGCCGTGGGGCACTGGCGGGGCACTCTGAATTAACAATCCCGGTAATTCCATGATTTCCTGATTGCCAGAAAAACAAGGCAAATGGCATCCGTTTGTTTTTATGCTGCCCCATGAGTGCCCCATTTCAAAATCACAGGATAGTAATTAACTTACAAACCAGTTTGTTATGTGCAAAATACTTGTCATTGTTAATGCGATGTTGCTATTTGTTGCGGCTTGCTGTAGTGTTTTCCAGTGTTAAATCACTTGGGAGTGGGCGATCATGGCAAGCATCGAAAAGCGCACCAGCAAAGACGGTGAAAATAGTTACCGGGTAAAGGTCAGGCTAAAAGGCTACCCCATCCAGACGGCATCCTTCGAGCGTCTTACTGATGCAAAGAAGTGGGCGCAACATACTGAGGCCGCCATTCGAGAAGGTCGCCACTTCAAAACATCCGAGGCCAAGCGCCACACTTTGGCGGAACTAATCGACCGCTATATCCGCGACATCCTGCCCCAAAATCAAAAGAAAGCCCGCGACTATCTGCTTCACCTCACGTGGTGGAAAGAGGCAATTGGTAGTCATACGCTGGCAGACGTAACCCCCGCCCTGATAGCAGAATACCGGGACAAACTGGCCGGTGCCGTTACTGTTCGCGGCAAGCCGCGCGCGCCTGCAACGGTGGTGCGGTACTTGGCCGCGCTGTCCCATGCCTACACGATTGCCGTCAAGGAGTGGGGCTGGATCGATGACACCCCCATGCGAAAGGTGAACAAGCCATCCCTGCCCCGTGGCCGGGTGCGCTTCCTGTCCGACGATGAGCGTGTCCGCTTGTTGACAGCCTGCAAGGACTCACGCAATCACTACCTTTATCCCGTAGTCGTGTTGGCACTCTCAACCGGAATGCGGCAAGGCGAAATCATGGGCCTGACTTGGGACGTGGTGGATTTGAATCGGGGGCGAGCCATCCTGCATGAAACGAAAAACGGCGAGCGCCGCGCCGTGGCGATTACCGGCCATGCCCTTAATCTGCTGAAAGAGCTTGGCAAGGTCAGAAGGATAGATAGCAAGTTTCTTTTCCCTGCTAAGGAAATCAGACCACAGAAGCCACAAAAGCCCATGGATTTACGTACCCCCTGGGAAACAGCGGTTAAATATGCTGCACTTGATGACTTCCACTTCCATGATTTACGCCACAGCGCAGCATCCTACCTCGCCATGAACGGTGCAAGCCTGGCCGAGATTGCCGAAGTGCTGGGACACAAGACCTTGCAAATGGTGAAGCGTTACTCGCACCTGAGCGAAGGGCATACCGCCAGCGTGGTGGAATCCATGAACAGCAAGATATTCGGGAGCATGTGAAATGACCGACCTAGATGAGGGAAGCATCCCGGTTCAATCTTCGGTCATTTCGGTGAACGAATACCGTTGGGAACGCCTGCTTGGTCAGTTTGATAGGACACTTCGACGCATGGCGGCCAGCAGACGACCAGCAGACACGCACGGCGCTGACGTGCTGGTGTCGGTGGTATCGATCCTAAAAGCCATTACCGACAACGATCAAGCGCCGTCCGTTCAAGCAAGCCGGTTCCGCGATGAGTTGAAAGCACGCGCCGAAGAACGCCGCCAAAACCCAAGCCAGCAAAACGAGGCGGATGTTCTTGACGTTGCGTATCGGGCTTTCATGGTTAATGTCATGGAGGTCATCCCGGCCAACGATGGCGCTGTCATGCCAGACGGTTTCGACGATTCAGTGACCGTTAGCCAACCCCAAGCAGAAGCAGAAGGCTTTGTTTCTGCCGTGGATCAAGGCGAGATTGAAATCGTCGCGCCCATGGCGCCACCAACCAACCAAGTTACAACAGCAACCGGGCATAACACGTTCAACGAACAGAGAGCAGGCAATGCAGCGACTCGTCTTGTCGAGGATGTCATTGACAAAATAGAAATGAACAAAAAGAAAGCGACCCTATCATCCGTATGGCTTGCATTGGGCGCGCTCGTCGAAACGTCCATTATTGTGGACACACAGCCGGGTAAATATCTATGCGATGTCGGAAATGACGACCTTTATCCCATCACAAAAGGGTCAATAAGAGGAGTATTGCAACGTAGAAGGGCACGCCTAAAGCACGCCTAAAGCACGTGCCGCACACCTACGGCACACACGAAAGATTCATAATAATCATTGCGTTAAGGTTTGCGTAACTGGCAACTAGCCAGGGACACTTACAAGGAAATAACGCAATGAGCAACCACCCCACCAACCCCGCGAAATCGCTCAATGATTCGTGGCTGACCATCAAGCTGCTGGCGCAAGCCGAGCCAGCTTTCACCGAAGCAGCAATCCGCAACCAAGTTTTCAACGCCGCCGACCGGCAATCGTCCAAGGGGAAAATCTCCGGCAACGGGCTTGCTCCCCACATCCGGCGCGTAGGTGCCAAGGTACTCATCAACCATGGTGGCTTTCTGTCATGGATTGCTGGAGGTGCAAAATGAGCGCTTTCACCTACCCCAACATCGGCACCATGCCGAGCCGCGCCCTTGCCCTGCTGCTGCAAGACCACAAGATAACCCACCGGGATTTTTGGCTGCACACAGGAACCTACCGCCTGAGTGATCCCATCTTCCTGCTACGAGAAAGAGGCTGGGATATTCGGGATAACCCGGAAACAGTGCCCACCAGCGACCCCACCCAGCGCAGCGCCCACATCAAGCGTTATTACCTGCCACAGGACGTTATCGCCGCAACCGGTGACGAAGGCCTGGACTTTGTGCGCAAGGTAAAGGAGTGGGAACGGAAGCGTTCTTCAGGGATGGCCGGGACGATTGCAGTCGCCCCAGCCGTTGAATCTGCCGGAGCCAATAGGCAAGGTGCCGACCGAACGAAGCATAGCATGGAGACTACACGATGAAAACCGCCGTGCAAAAACTTCAAGACGTGAAAGCATATATCCCGCCTGCCGATTTCTATCGCGCCGAATTGTCCGCCATGCCGCCGCCTCGTGGGGGTGGCTGGCGTGATGGTGGTTTGTGCGTTTTCCATACTGACAACCATGCAGGCAGCTTTCGCGTAAATCTGGATACAGGGGCTTTCTGCTGTTTCAGTTGTGGCGCAAAGGGATCAGACATTATCGCCTTCATCCAGCTACGGGACGGCTTGAGCTTCCTTGAAGCCTTGAGCAAATTGTCCGATGAGTGGGGGGTGTGAGATGATGCATGGCATACCCATAACATTCAATGACAAGCCGCTCCGTTTTTTGTGGGAATACCGCAATGCGCAGGGGGAGCCCATAGGCTATGTTGCCCGTTTCGATGCTGACGGCAAGAAGGACGTGGTGCCCTACTTCAAGCGCGCGAATGGACACGGCTGGCAGAGTGGCAGCGCCGCCGATCCTCGCCCGCTGTTTGGCCTGGACGTGCTGGCGCAAGCTGACCCCATCCGCGCCGTGTTCATCGTGGAAGGCGAGAAGGCCGCCGCCGCCCTGCAATCGCTCGGGCTGGTGGCGATAACTTCACAAGGCGGAAGCAAGGCTGCCGACAAGACTGACTGGACGCCATCAGAAGGGCATGAGCACGTTTATCTATTGCCCGATAACGATGAGCCGGGGGAAGGTTACGCAAAGGCAGTGGCTGCGATTCTGGCGGGTTTCTCGAAACCGCCAACCATTTCAATAGTGCGCCTGCCGAATCTGCCGCAAGGTGGAGACGTGGCGGACTGGATCGCCGCCTATATTGATAATGCTTTTCTGGAATGGGATGACTTCCAGCCCGTGCCAGAAAGCGGGATTGATAGCAAGGCATTACTGTCTGATTTTCAGAAAGCAGTGAAAGCGCATAGTACGCCGGTGCCAGTTACATGGATGACTGCGCCTGAAACGCCAGGCGATTGGCAAGCCCCTATCAGCCTGCAATCGGCCACGCTTCCACCCTGGCCGAATGATGTTTTCCCTGGCGCCATTCAGAACTTTGTCACCGCCTTGAGCGCATCCACCGAAACCCCGCTGGAACTGTCCGCATTGATGACGCTGGCAGCATTGAGCGCCGCCGCGCAAGGCAAATATCGGGTGCTGGTGAAGGCGGATTATTTCGAGCCGGTGAATACCTGGACATGTGCCGCGCTTCCACCAGGTAGCCGAAAAACTGCCGTTCAAAATGCAGCCACCGCCCCCCTGACCGCATGGGAAAAGGTACAGCGTGAAATTGTCGAGCCAGCAATCAAGCAAGCGCAGGCCGATGACGCCACGATCCGCGAGCGGATCAGCCAGCTACGCAAGCAGGCCGGCAAGACAGATGGCGCGGAATTTAATCAGTTCAAAAAACAGATTGCCGACCTTGAAGCTGACTTGCCGGAAATACCCACCGCGCCGCAAGTGTGGGCGCAGGACGTGACCCCGGAGAATTTGGGCACAATCATGGCGGGCAACAGCGAACGTATGGCCATCCTGTCAGATGAAAGCGGCATTTTCGACATACTTGCAGGGCGCTATTCAGGTGGCGTACCGAACCTTGATCTATTCCTGCAAGGACACGCAGGAAGCCCGGTAAGGGTGAATCGTGGCAGCCGCCCGCCGGTGTTTATGCAGTCGCCCACCTTGACCCTTGGCTTGTCCCCGCAGCCTGACGTGTTGCGCGGGCTGACCGACAATAAATCATTCCGTGGTCGTGGATTGCTAGGCCGCTTCCTGTATGCGCTGCCGTCCTCTAACTTGGGATACCGCACCCTGGATGCACGCCCGATGCTGCCGGACTATCGTGCTCGGTACGAGGGTATTTTAACGGCGATGCTCAACCATGAAATGGCGAGCGATAAGGACGGCAACCCATGTCCGCACATTCTCAAAATCTCAGATGATGCGCTGCAAGCATGGCAGGCATTCGCTCATAGGGTAGAAGCCGGGATGCGTGAAGGTGGAACCTATGCCCACATCACAGACTGGGCGGGCAAGTTTCTAGGTGTCGTGGTGCGGATTGCCGCCTTGCTGCATATCGCCCGCCATGCACTAGTCAGACCTTGGGGTAAGGAAATCTGCCTTGATGATATGAGCGCCGCGCTACGCATGGCCGAGGCCTTGAGTGTTCATGCGCTTGCCGTGTTCGACCTGATGGGCGCTGACCCTGCCCTGGACGGCGCCCGCGTGGTGTTGCGCTGGATCGAGCGCGAAGGCAAACAGGAATTCACTTTCAGGGATTGCCACTATGCTCACAAGACGCGCTACAAGCGAGCTGCCGAGCTGGAGCCGGTAATTGACGTGCTGATCGAACGTCATTTTATCCGGCCACGGGTGGCGAAGGTGGCGCACAGGCCGAGTCGAAAAATGGAAGTGAACCCGGCCATTTTGGCGGGGGTGCCATGAACAGCCTTTTGTGGCTTTTGTGGTCAATTTTCTCTAGGTGAAAAAAATGAAATCAGATAACAGCACGGCAAGTAATTCGCCTACGACCCTATCCCCGGCCCCGCCAAGAGCGCCAATTTTACGGGTGGGTGGGAAGTCTCTGGTGAGGAGTCTGTGGCGGCGTTGGTTGGAACGGTGGCCGGGACTAGTTGAAAGTTGAAAAAGGAAGCGAATGATGGCAACTAAACCGAAGAAAAAACAGATAGCGAAAAGCGATGTAGATGCACCAGTACCGGTATGGGCGATTCTTAATCCAACGGCACAAGCAGTATTAACCATTCGGGATTTTGAGAAATCAAGTTTCGATTTGTGCGACTTCGCTGAGGAATTAGCCACCCAAGTCGCGGCCGTCAATAACGGTGGCCTGAGCCGCGCAGAGGAAATTCTGATTACCCAGGCCCACACACTCAATACGCTATTCAACAACCTGGTACGGCGGGCAAGCAAGCAGGAATATCTGCCTCAATATGAAACCCACATGCGGCTGGCGCTAAAGGCACAATCGCAATGCAGGGCAACACTGGAAACGCTGGCTAACATCAAGAATCCGCCGATTGTCTATGCACGGCAAGCGAACGTGACAACCGGGCCGCAACAAATCAACAACGGCACGGCTACACCATCGCGTGTGCGGGAAATTGAAAAGGAGCAAACCCAACTATCAGGGGGCAACCATGAGCTACTACCGGACACCCGAGCATCGGGCCTTGAGAGCCGAATTGATCCAACGCTGGAAACCTGTCACGGATCGCCCCATAGGAGCCAAACCATGATCGCCTAATGGCGCCACCAGATGATCGCCGTAATGGCGCCATCGCAGGATCGGCATAAAGGCGCCAGTCCATGATCAGATAATGGCGCCACCCCACCCAGAATCAA
>JAIOJM010000013.1 GCA_019911785.1 Sulfuricella sp.
CACCCGTTGAGGCGGCGAACTACTATATCGCACGGGTCCAAGCGCTCGCCGACTTCAGCCGGACTGCCAATCAGCCCTATTACTATTTCGATGCCGAGCTGTTTCAGCGCGCGCCGGAGATACTGCTTCCCAGGCTATCGGGCTGGCTTGAGCTGGATTCTCCGTTAAGCGAGCGGTATCAGATCTTCAACCAAACCGGAAAAGCCAGAAAGGGTGATTCGTCCGGGCGCATTCATAGTGGAAGAATCGATAGAACGCCGGTCGATTACTCACATATCTCCATTCCGGAGGATGTGCTGCGCGCGGCGCAAAAGGTTTACCGGGAATGCCGCCAGCAGATTGTTGATAATGCGGCGGATTCAGTCTGCCTGGATTAAAGCTTAAAAAAGCTGTTAACCGCAAAGGACGCAATGGAACGCAAAGGAATTCAAGGGCTTGAACAAATTAATCGGTCACCCGATGGGTGATGCTGCCAAAACGCTTAAGCCTTTGTTTTACCTTGCGAACCTTTGCGTCCTTTGCGGTGAAATGCGGTTTCCAGGTTAAAACAGGCTATCCCAGGCATCACGCTCCGCCCGGTAATTCATCAACGCCTCGACGATCTCCCGTTTGCGCTGCGCGCGATGCTCGGCTGACTGGATCTGGCGCCAGGCCAAGGCGTGCTCGCCAAAATTGCGGTTGATGTTGTCGATGAAGGCCTGGACTTGTCGTAACGCAACCGCCAACTCGGGCGAGCGCAACCACCAATGCCCGGCGTTGAACACGAGGTCATGCAATTGCCTGTTCCTGGCGACGATGGCTTCATGCTTTTGCTGGTACAGCGCCAGCAGTTCGGCCTCTTTCCGGGCGATGACTGCCTCAATCACATTCTGGGCAAAGGGCTGGTTCACATCCGCCTGCTTGACCAGCTCTTCGGTTGAAAACAGCATGAGGTCGCCGAAGAACTGGCGCTCGAACTCGTTCGATAGATCGACGCTTTGCTGTTCCCCGTCCAGTTCCACGCCAGGTCGGAAATCGTCGTCCAATCCCGCCTCGGTGGTGCGCCGGTGCAGATTGGGCATGTTGAAAGAGGCGAAACGCGCCTTGGCCTCGGCGGCGATCAGTCGCCCGGCTGTGGGGCCGGACATGCGCAGCCGCAGGTGGCCGAAAGGGATGATGTATTTCAGCCCCGCGTAATTGACGATGTAATTGCCGGGGTACACCGTCCGCGCGGGAGAGAGCTGAGCAAAGCCGCTGCCGTAGGAAAACCAGGTCTTGCGGAAGAGGTGTTCGCCGAAGAAGAAAGCGTTGAGCCGTCGGGCAAAATCCCTCAGGCACGCACCATGGTCATGCTCGCCTTCAAGCCGGCATGGGTAGGGAAACGTCGCCGGCCTGTTTTCAAAGCCGAACAGCCCGGCCAGGTCGTGGTAGGCCGCATCGCCTGCCAGCGGTCCCTGCGAGCCGTGAAAGCGGCATGCCTGATCGCCGCCCAATGTTGCCAGGTGGGTAAAGAAGGCAGTCACGTCGTCGAGGAAATTGGCGGCCATCACCGCCGGCGACACGGGCGGGTCGCCCACCATCTTGCCGGTGAGCATGAGGGTGTCGGTGGTGCGGAATATTTTGTCGATGTAGTGAAAATAATTCAGCGCGTACACCACCTCTTCGCCGGATTCGGTCCGCCGGTTCACGCAAAAGCTCTGGTCGCTATCGACCAGGTAATACAGTGTCCTGTCTTTGTCTTCCGTCAGCTGCAGAAACTTCAGGTAGCTGAGGTTGCGGTTGGCGGCCTGTCCCTTGAGATAAAACTTTTCCCTGGGTTGTGTGGTGAGCAGATGGTCCAGCCGTTCGCGCGTGTGCGGGGGGAGGGATTGTAGCAGGTCATACTGTTCGGCTAATCCGAAGTGGAAGACCTGCAAGCCTTTCTGCCGGTATTCCTCCACCAGTTCCAAGTGCCGGCGGATGTTGTTTTCATCGCGGCTGTCCTCGGCGACGATGATCCTGATCTTGTCCCACACGCCGGACGCTTTCCCGCCATAGTCGTACAGCGTGCAGACCTGGTAAATGCTTGCTAGGCAGGCACGCAGGTGAGGCGGGCGGTCCGCCACCGGGATGCTCAGGATGAAGTGATGGCGATCATCTGTCGGGCGTTGCCGGATCAGGGCTTCCTGCTCGCGGAACAGGGACTGGTAGCAATCCAGCAGCGGCGCAAAGTCCGCCCCGGCGGACCACATCGCCTTTTCCAGCAAGGGGTAACACCGTTCATGGAGCTCGATCAGCGCATCGAGCACGCCCGCCTCGGTCGATTGGGAAAGGCCTTGCAGTTGCTCGGCGAGATCGGCCAGGCCGGGAATGGCGGATTGGTAGCGCGCGATGCATTCCGCCAGGTGCGTGGTCATGAAATCGGTCATGCGTAACTAGCGTCTAGAGGAGTAATTCGGATACGCATCCTGGTCGAGCATGATCTCAATGAGATTGATACCGTGGCGGAAATCGATCGCTTCCAGCTTCGACAGGTCCTGCCCGCTTTCCACCCGGCAATGCCGGATGCCGAAGGATAGAGCCAGCAGCGCATAATCCGGGTTGGTGAAATCGCAGTCGATGAAGCGGTCGTGGTAGAGATGGTGCTGATTCTTGCGGATCAGTCCCATGGTGTTGTTGTTGAACAGGACGATGTTCAGCGGGATGTCGTAGTTCACCGCTGTCATGATCTCCATGGCGCACATCTGGAAGCCGCCGTCGCCGATCATGGCGAACAGGGGCGGGTCGACTGCGCAGCCGGCGCCAATGGCCGCCGGGATGGCGTGGCCCAGCGAGGAAATGCCGGTGTTGGGGTAGAAACGGTCCTTGGCGGACACCCGGTAGAAGTTTTGAGCGAAAACGATGTTGTCGTCGAACATGACCAGGCCGTCCGGAAAGCGCTGTTCCAGCCAGGCATAAAAGGCGCGCACGTGGTCGAACTGCCGGTTGAAAATCGTCTCGCCGGCCGCAGCGGACCGGGCTTGTGCGTCCGCGATGAAAGCGGCGATATCCACAGGGCCTTTTGCCGCCACCATTTGCGCCAGAATGGCTGAATCCAGCGCCTGCAGATAGGCGCCGAGGTCGGCATGCACCGCGAGGTCGGCGCGGAAGACCTTCTCCAGTTGCTGGGCGCTGTTATCCACCTGGATGAGTTTCTTGCCCGCCAACAGATGCTTGTCCCAGACATAGCTGGTTCTTTCATTGAAGCCCGCCCCCAGCACCAGCACCAGGTCGGATTCCTGTTCCAGATAGCGCATGGCGTAACCGCCGGAGGTGACGCCGAGACTGCCCAGCGACAGCGCGGAGCGTTCGTCGATCGCTCCTTTGGCCTTGAGGCTGCTGGTTACCGGAATATTGAGACGCTCGCTGATGCGGCGTAAGTGTTCCTGCGCACCCGAACGGATGCAGCCATAGCCTGCGATGATCAGGGGGCGCTTCGATTCGCGGATCAGCTCCACGCTCTTATCGATGTATTGCTCGGCGAGC
>JAIOJM010000142.1 GCA_019911785.1 Sulfuricella sp.
GCTGCATGGTCAGCGCTCCTTCCTTGAGCGCCTCGAAAATGCCGTCAAGCGCATCCTCTACTTCACCCATGACGAAACAGTTGAACAGCGTGACCCGGTGAGAGGTGCCTGCTCCGGCGAGAATGCGCCCACCCGGCAGAAAGCGGAACCCCTCCAGAATCGAGTAGAACCGCCGCTCCCAGATTTCCTTATCCTGCCGCTCCGCCTCGGCAAGCGCGCGGGCAACGCGACGCCAGGTGTCCTCAACGGTCAGGTCGATGATCTTGCCCGACTCGCGGTAACGATAGCGGACATCCCAGATACGGGAAGAGATATCGGAGATGAAAGGCCCATCACTCATCGAGGACTCCCAAAAATGATAAAGGCGAGAACCGCTCAAGCGGTTCTCGCCGATTCTAAAGGACTCAACGGCCGCAAACTATCTCTGAGAAGCGTACATCCGCTCCAGAAAAGTATCGACATCCATAGCCGCCACATCCGCCGACATACCGCCCGCGCGCTGAGACTGATAATGAATCAATTGCGCTGCAAGTTCCGCCGCCCTGCCTTGCATCAGCGCAATTTCAGGATTCCAGCCAGCGCACATCACCTCTGAAGTATAGTCACAATCCACTTTGACTGAGCACATATCCATAGTCACTAACATGATCCACCTCCGCTTTCCCGCCCGTTGATTTCCCGGCGTCTGTAATCGTTATATCGGGTGTTTCCGGAAAAAACAAAGGGGCCAATGAAAAATTACCTGGCGGCCTTTACCGCACAAATCCGCTGCACCACGGCACGATTATTTTGTATAACGCACAACTCCTCATAAGCGTTGACTTCCAGCCGCCCTTTCACTTGTTCAAGCAATTCGCCTGATTTGAGGAGATAGTCCGGGTTACGCGGCCTGCCCCGCAGTTGATTGCCATCGGAAAAGGTTTCATAAATCAGCACCCCGCCCGCTGCGAGCGCTTCGAACAGGCGTGGAAACAGGGGGCGATGCAAATAGTTGGTTACCACAATGCCATCGAACTCCCCGACAGAATACGGCCAGGGTTCGCCTTCAAGGTCAGCCTGGCGTGTCACAACAGCGGGCAATAAGGCCAATGCGGAGGCATCACGATCCACCGCTTCGACCTGAAACCCTGCCTGAAGCAGGAAGCGAGTGTGCCTGCCGGTTCCGCAGGCAACGTCCAATACCCGACCGCCGCCACGGATAAGCGGTACACAACGCACCACCCATTCGGAAGGTGCGGCGGCGTTTTCCCTCCAGCTGGAGCCGGACAGGATCAACCAGGCTCACCTTGCCGCGCTGGCCCGGACGGAAACCCTGGGGATATTACAAGTAAGGCTGCGGGGAAGTTAAACTTCCCCGACAACAAGTTTAGAAGCTCAGAGGGTAGCCGGTTCACGGCTGGCACCCGCCTCGTTCATACGCTCCAGATATTTCTCCCAAAGCGCTTCCCGGTTGACTCCCAGGTCATGCAGGTAATCCCATGAATACAGACCGCTATCATGGCCATCCGAGAAAACCAGCTGTACGGCATAGCTGCCCACCGGCTGAACATCGGTAATTTCCACATTCTTCTTTCCCACCTGCAATACCTCCTGCCCCGGTCCATGGCCGCGCACCTCGGCAGAAGGCGAGTAAATCCGCAGAAATTCGCAAGGCAGCTCAAAACGCTGCCCATCGGAAAACGCAATCTCCAGCATGCGCGATTTCTGGTGGAGCTTGATTTCCGTCGGCATCGGCGATTTGCTATCCAGTCCTGCCATATTTATTCCTTTCGATGATTCGATTCAGTAGTAACGATAAGCGAGAAAGCCAGATAATACATGGGGGGAACAAACCGGATTTCAAGCCTGCGGACCACAAACCCTTCAACCCCATCGGTCCGGGCTATTTGCTGCCGTCCCCTCCCACTGCGGCAAGCAGCTTATCCATCCAGCCATCAGGCAAAATCCGCTTTAGCGTGGCGAACAGGTGAGTGGGGACGGTCACGTGGTAGCGAATTTTGGGGTGCCGACTCTCCAGGGCATGGATGACCCTGTCCAGCACCGCCCCGGGCGGAAGCGTAAAAGGCACGGCCGCACCCTGCTTGACCAGGCGGCGCTCCATGGCCAGGTACTTCTCGCGGTGAATGCTGTGTTCCACATCGATATTGCGCTTGTAGGCCTCGTAAGAATTCGCCCGGAAACGGCTCTCGATCGGCCCCGGCTCGATCAGGGAGAGATGAATGCCGCTGCCGCGAAGCTCCAGCCGCAGCGTATCGGCGATCCCTTCCAGCGCGTATTTGCTGGCGATATAGGCACCCCGGTAAGGCAAGGCAACCAGCCCCAGCACCGAGCTGTTCATGATGATGCGACCGTAGCCCTGGGCGCGCATCACCGGTATAACCCGGTTGGTCAGCTCAACCGTGCCGAACAGGTTGGCCTCGAACTGCTCGCGCAATACCTCGCGCCGCAGATCCTCCACTGCGCCGGGCTGGCCGTAAGCGCCGTTGTTGAACAGGGCATAAAGCTGCCCGCCGCTGCGCGCCAGAATCTCGTCCAGCGCACGATGAATGGAAACCGAATCAGCCAGGTCGAGCTGCACGCTTTCCAGGCCGTCAGCCTCAAGCGCCCGCACATCCTCCGTCTTGCGGGCCGAGGCAAAGACGCGGTAGCCGCGCTTTGCCAGTCCTGCGGCAACGCAACGCCCGATTCCGCTGGAACAGCCAGTGATCAGGATATTCTTGGAATTCATGCCATCCCTCAATTTTTTGCACCTATCATACCCGTTGCCACTGGCAAAAAAACTATTGCTTGAACCAGGGAAAGTTCCTGCATCAGGGAATCGTTGATATAATGAATTTTATGCAAATTGCACAGCAATAACTCGCGGAATAAAAAAATGCATGCACTTCTTCTCAAACTCCCCGTCGCCATCCTGCTGAGCCTTTCCCTGCTCGGCTGCGCCACTAACGGCGACCCTCGCGATCCCCTGGAACCGCTCAACCGCGGCATCTACAAATTCAACGACGTGGTGGACAAAGCGGTGCTCAAACCGGTTGCCACAGGGTACAAGGAAGCCATGCCCGATCCGGTGCGCACCGCCGTCGGCAATTTCTTTTCCAATCTGGATGACGTCCTGGTGCTGCTCAACGATCTGCTCCAGTTCAAGCTCGAGCAGGCCGCCTCGGATTTCAGCCGTCTGGTCTGGAACACCTCTGTCGGCATTGCCGGCCTGATCGACGTCGCCACACCGATGGACCTGCCCAAACGAAACGAAGACTTCGGACAAACGCTGGGATATTGGGGCGTCGGCAACGGCCCCTATCTAGTTCTGCCATTCCTTGGCCCCAGCACCCTGCGAGATACCGTTGGAATAGCAGTAGATGCCCAATTCGACCCGGTGACGCAGCATACACCGGTTGCCGAGCGCAATTCGGCGATTGCCGTCCATTCCGTGGATAACCGTGCGCGCCTGCTTGACGCAGAGAAAGTGTTGGACGAAGCCGCCATCGACCGCTATGTCTTCCTGCGGGATGCCTATCTACAGCGGCGGCGTGGTTTGGTTTATGACGGCAATCCGCCACGCGAGAAGTTCGAGGATAACGACGACCCCGCCTCATCCCGCCCCTGAACTCCGGATGCTCCGCGCATAGCGGGGCCGCGAACAGCCCCCCTAGAAATTCGCCGCCTCAACCTCGAGGTAGGCGCGGCTGATATTCCCGCCCATGTTGGCTTCATATTCCTTGAGCTTTTTCCATTCGGCAAGATCCAGCGTATTGCGAATTTCGCTATCGCTCAGGCCTTTCTTGTACCCGGATTCCACGCCGGCATAGAAACCGGCCAGGAGCTTGTGCAGCTTGGCCACGTCCGCCATGGTCATCAATGGCCCATGGCCTGGCACGATGGTGGCAGCCTCGAAATCCTGCGCCTTGGCGAGAGCCGCTATCCAGTTGCGGACATGGCCGTCGCGCAGCACCGGAGTCGTGGTGTTGACCAGAATATCGCCACCGATCAGCACCTTATCGTCCGGCAGATAGACCATCATGTCGCCCGGCGTATGCGAGCCACGCGGCACCCACAACAGCATTTTCACGCCCTGAAGACTGCGGTCACTGGTGCTTTCCTCCTTGAAGGTAACCATGGCCGGCACCGGGCGGGTGCCGGGAAACTTGCGGCCGACCATGCTTTCCATGATCTGCACCCATTCCTCGCCCGTTTTTACAACCAGCGCCCTGCACTGTTCAGAACTGAGGATTTCTGCACCCTTGAATGCCACATTGCCCAAATGATGATCACCGTGGTGATGGGTGTTAATGATGTGGGTAACCGGCTTGGGGGTGATTTTGGCAATCGCTTTCGCCAAGTGTTTGCCGACCACGTCTGTGCCGCCGCTATCCACCAGAATCACGCCCCGATCACCGATGATCACCGTGCTGTTCACCATGTAACCCTGATTGTGTTGACTTGGCAGGCCCATCGGGCCAAGTAGCGCAAAGACGCGCTCGTTGATCTTCACCACCCTGGGCTCGGGCAATCTGGTTTCAGCGCTGACTGCATTTGCATAAACCAGGACAAACAAGATCAAAAAAACGCGGCTCATGATTTCTCCTTAGTCCCGATAAGAATCAGGAAATAGTCTGGTAATACAGATTCTGCGGATGGTTGGCCTGGGCGAAGAAAAACCAGCGCTCGGCGAGCAGGCCCATATATTGCACCAAAAAAGCCGCAAACAGCAATCCGCTCAAGGAAGAAGAAAGCCCGCCGGCCAGTAGCAGCAATGGAAGCGCGAACACCAGCACCAGGAACACCCATTTGACCGAGCGCAGCAGGCCTGCTCCCTTGCCATGGAAGAACTCGCGGGTGTTGAACGAGCCGCCCATGAAGCCCTGGGATTTCTGCGCAATCTGGCCGTGGCGTACACCGATCGCCGTTTGCAGTGTGGATTTCGGCTTCAGACGGGCATTGCGCACCAGCGATGCGGCGCGTGACACCAGCGCCAGCAGGGTAATCACCATCGCCCATTTGCCATAGAACCCGACCAGATCGGGTGCCGCGTATGCCGAATAAGCCGTCGCCAGGGTGAAGCCGGATGCGCTGCCGAGGAGCAAGTAATTCACGACCGTCAGCGGGCTATGCCATTCCTGCAGAAATTTCAGGCAGGCGTAAATCATCGCCGTACAAATGAACAGCGCGAAGCACAGCAGCGTGCCGAGCACGCCGAGCACCATCGTCGCATCCAGGGTCAGCGTACCGAAGGTGACCAGCGAGTCATGCCAGCCAAGACCATGCGCCACAGCATAGAGAAACACCATGCCCATGAACGCCGGCAACACGACCACCTCGCGCGACAGCCAGGACGTGCGCCATTTCGCCGCCGAGCGCCAGGCCCGTTCGGGATGACCAAGGTGGAAGAATGAGGCCACCAACCCACCGATCAGGAGCAGCAATGCGAGCAGGCTGCCCATCACATAAAAACGGCCATCTGCCTGCGCCGGCAACAAATGGAAAAAGGCATAGACCTGCCCGGTGTAGAGAGCCAGGAACAACCCCTGGCCGGCGCCGATCAGGGTGGTGAGAAAAATCACGGAAAACGCGGGATGCATGAATAACTCTCCAAATTCTTTACCGCAAAAAATGTAGGTTGGGTTAGCGGCCTTATCGCGTAACCCAACAAACCCAAACTAAACAAAACCAACATTTAGAAGGAAGATTGGGTTTGTTGGGTTACGGCGCAAAAAACTGCGCCTAACCCAACCTACATAATATGCGCCTCTGTGGTTAACAGGTTTTTACCAACTGGTCACGTCGTCCAGCGAAGGCTCGCTCTTGTCCGGTTGCGGCAGCAGACGCTCTTTCTTGAGCGGGTTGTCGGCGCGCATCAGTTCATCGGTGTGTATCCTGATCTGGGTCTTGCGCCTTGGCAGGTAGTGGTTGGACGGTTTGGTGCCCCACTCCGGCATCAACGCATAACCGCCGCTTTCCCGGATCGCCACCGACACCGCCGATTCCGAGTCGTGCACGTCGCCGAACAGGCGTGCACTGGTCGGGCAGGCCAGCACGCACGCCGGCTTACGCTCCGTTTCCGGCAAGGACTGGTCGTAAATCCGGTCGACGCAGAGGGTGCACTTCTTCATCACCTTCTGGTGCTCGTCGATTTCGCGCACGCCGTAGGGGCAGGCCCAGGAGCAATACTTGCAGCCGATGCACTTGTCGTAGTCCACCAGCACGATACCGTCCTCCTTGCGCTTGTACGAAGCGCCCGTCGGGCACACCGGCACGCA
>JAIOJM010000143.1 GCA_019911785.1 Sulfuricella sp.
CGCCTGCTGGCAGCCCTGAAAGAAGCGCACAAACGTTTTCCCACTGGCACCTATGCCATCTGGTACCTGATCACAAGCCCGGAACCAGTGCGCCACTTTCACCGTCAATTGACTGTCAGCGGGATCAAGCCGATACTCACCACGGAGATCCACCTCGCTCCGCTCAACAACTTTCAACTCAACGGCAGCGGCATGACGATCATCAATCCGCCATGGAAACTCGACGCGCAACTGGGCGAACTGTTGCCGGAATTGCTGGTCGCGCTAGGCGCGGAAAAAAGCGGCAAAATTCGCCTGGAATGGACCGTGCCGGAGTGATCCAATCCGCCAGCATCTGTAGGTTGGGGTTCGCGGGCTCACCCCAACCTACCGGGCTATTTGGTTCAGGTTCGACTGACTGCAAGGTTATGCTGCATGCTCAAGCGGAATCTCCCAGCCGGGAAACACGAGTACGGCGGGATGGCACTTGAGGGCACGAGCAAGAACCTTCGCACGCTCGACACCTAAATTCACTCGGCCGTTCTCGATGGCCGAGATGGTGGATTGAGGGATACCAGTGAGCTCGGAAAGTTGGCTTTGGCTTAGTTCCTGGAGTTCACGCAAGATACGGACAGACTCCCCTACCGAGACCTCAACTCGCTTTTTTGCAGGGCGGAATTCTTTCATTTCATGGCCTCCTGTAATCATGGGCAGTAACTGGGGTTCCTTCGTTACCACACGTTACCCAACCCCGTTCGCCTCATTCTCCAGCACCTGTAAAAACTCATCACCGTATTTCGCCAGCTTGGCCTGGCCGACTCCGCTGATTTCGCCCATTTCCCTCAGACTGCCGGGGCGGCGGTTGAGGATTTCCAGCAGCGTGCTGTCATGAAAGATCACATAGGGCGGCACGCCCTGTTCGCGGGCGAGTTCGGTGCGCTTGGCCTTGAGGGCGAGCCACAGTGGGTCTTCGTTGGCACCGGCGAAGGCTTCGCGGGCGCGGGCGCCGCGCTCGGCCTTGCTGGTTCGGCTCTTCTTGGCGGGTTCGGCATCGCGCCGTAGCCAGACTTCCTGCTCGCCGCGCAACACCGGGCGGGACTCTTCGGTCAGGCGCAGGCCGCCGTAGGCTTCGATGTCCACGTTCAGCAGTCCGGCGGCGACTAATTGGCGGTAGACGCTGCTCCACTGGGCTTGGGCGAGTGCCTGGCCGATGCCGAAGGTGGTGAGCTGGTGGTGGCGGAATTTCTCGACCTGGGGCGTGGTTTTGCCCAGCAGGACGTCGATCAGGTGGCCGACGCCGAAGCGCTGGCCGGTGCGGTAGACGCAGGATAGCGCCATCTGCGCGGGCTGGGTGGCGTCCCAGGTGTCGACGGGTTCGATGCAGTTGTCGCACTGGCCGCAGTCGCCGGGGTGTTCCTCGCCGAAGTAGCGCAGGAGGGTCTGGTGGCGGCAGGCGGTGGCTTCGCAGAAGCCGAGCAGGGCATCGAGCTTCTGCAGCTCGACCCGTTTGCGCTCGGCGGGGGCGTCGCCGGAATTGAGCATCTGGCGCATCGAGACTACATCGCTCAGGCCGTAGGTCATCCAGGCGTCCGCAGGCAGGCCGTCGCGGCCGGCGCGTCCGGTTTCCTGGTAGTAGCCTTCCATGCTCTTGGGCAGGTCGAGATGGGCGACGAAGCGCACGTTGGGCTTGTCGATGCCCATGCCGAAGGCGACGGTGGCGACCATGATCACGCCTTCCTCGCGCAGGAAGCGGCGCTGGTTGGCATTGCGCGTGGCGGCGTCGAGACCGGCGTGGTAGGGCAGGGCGTCCCAGCCTTTATCCTTGAGCCAGGCGGCGGTTTCTTCGACTTTCTTGCGCGACAGGCAATAGACGATGCCGGCATCGTTGGCGTGTTCGGCTTCCAGAAACGCCTGCAACTGGTTGCGTGCGTTGGCCTTCAGCGCTACCCGGTAGCGGATGTTCGGGCGGTCGAAGCTGGAGACGAACTGGCGTGCCTGTTCCAGCTTCAGGCGCTCGACGATCTCGCGCCGGGTCGGGGCGTCCGCCGTGGCGGTGAGCGCGATGCGCGGCACCGCCGGAAAGCGCTCGTGAAGTACCGTCAGTTCCCGGTATTCGGGGCGGAAGTCGTGGCCCCACTGCGACACGCAGTGGGCCTCGTCGATGGCGAATAGCGCCAATCCCGGGCCGGCTTGCACTTGCTCCAGCGCACTCAGGAAATTTGTCATCAGCAGGCGTTCCGGGGCGACATAGAGGATATCCAGGTCGCCGCGCATCAGACGACCAAACACGTCACGGGCGGCATCGGCGGTCAGGCTGGAGTTGAGGAAGGCGGCCTTCACGCCGAGTTGCTTGAGAGCGTCCACCTGGTCCTGCATCAGCGCGATTAGCGGCGACACTACGATGCCGACGCCGTGCCGCAATAGCGCGGGGAGCTGGTAGCACAGGGATTTCCCGCCGCCGGTCGGCATCAGCACCAGCGCGTCGCCACCCGATGTGACGTGCTCGACGATGGCCTGCTGCTCGCCGCGGAAGGCCGGGTAGCCGAAAACGTCGTGGAGGATTTGCTGGGCTGAGGAGGAGGGCATGGTCGGTCGAGCGGATAAAATGCCATTTTACCCTTTCATGAGCTTCCCGGGTTATGCAATGCTCCGGGTCGACTCTGATTGATAGGGCGCAGTTGTGTTATTGTTTCTGTTAAACTAACTGATCTTCGATCTGTACTTCAAAGAGCCTGGCTTCCGGGCTCGGCTTCATTTCCTTTCTTAATCACGAATACCAGCTTAAAGGGTGACAACTTGGCACAACCTAATTTTCAATATGAAAAGCGTCAGAAAGAGCTGGAAAAGAAAAGAAAAAAAGAAGAAAAAAAACAGCAGAAGCTGAACAAAACCCAGCCCCAGGAAAATCCGGATCAGTCTCCGGATGAGGGCAGCGCCGATCAGCCTCCGTCTGAGTAAAAGGTTACGGTTTTCCCTCAGTCATCTTTACGAAGATGGCCGAGTCCCCCAATGCCGGTATAGTGACTTCCCAGTTCATTTTCTTGATGTAGTCGGCCAGCGCCTGGGCGGCGTGCGGTTCGCCGTGAACCACGAAGGTTTGGGCGGGTGGGCGCCTGAACTGTTTGAGCCAGTGCAGCAGGGCGGCCTGGTCGGCATGGGCCGAGAACCCGCCGATCGTATAAATTTCCGCGCGCACGGGAATGTCCTTGCCGTAAATGCGCGTCGTTTTTGCCCCATCCACCAGCCGTCTTCCCAGCGTGCCCTGGGCCTGGAAACCGGTGATCAGGATGGTGTTCTGCCTTTTTCCCAGATTGTTGATCAGGTGAAACTTGATGCGTCCGGCATCGCACATGCCGCTGGCGGAAATAATGATCGCACCGGAATGGATGTCGTTCAGAGCAATGGATTCTTGCGCGCTGCCGGTGAAAGTGAGCTTTAGCGGAGTGTGGTTTTTTGTCTGCCAGGCGGTGAGTTTCCTCGCCTCCTCGTCGAACATTTCCATGTGCCGCATGGTGATATCCGTGGCTTTGGTCGCCATCGGCGAATCCACATAGACGGTCAGATTCCTGAATCGCCCCTGGCGGGTGAGTTCCTGAAGAAAATAGATGATTTCCTGCGTACGGCCCACGGCGAAGGCGGGAATGATGACATTGCCTTTTTTCCGGTACAGCGTGTCATTGATGGCATGCACGAATTCTTCGGTGGTCGATGGCAGGTCCTTGTGCAGCCGGTCGCCGTAGGTGGATTCGACGAACAGGATATCGGCTTCTTCGATGATGGAGGGGTCGCGCAGGATAGGCTGGCCGGGCTGCCCCAAGTCCCCCGAGAAGACCAGCTTGGTCTGCTTGTCTTTCTCCTTGACCCAGACTTCGATAATGGCCGATCCCAGAATATGGCCGGCATCCCGGAAGCAGCAGTGTACTGACGGGTGCGGGGAGGTCTGCATATCGTAGGAAACCGGCGCCAACCTGCCCAGGCAGATCTCCGCTTCGGCCATGGTGTACAGTGGAGTGGCTTCTGCACTGAGCTTGCGCTTCTTCCTGGGTTTTTCCTCCCGCCGGCGGTTTTCCCTGCTGGCTTCGATTTCCTGAATGTGGGCGGAATCCGGCAGCATGACTCCAAGCAGGTCGGCGGTGGCGGTCGTGGTGTAAATCTGACCGTCAAAACCCGCCGCAACCAGTTTGGGCAGCAGGCCGCTATGGTCGATGTGGGCGTGAGTCAGCAAGACAAAAGCGATATCCCGGGGAAGGAACTTGAAGGGTTGCGCATTCAGCTTGTCGGCTTCGTGGCCGCCCTGGAACATGCCGCAATCCACCAGGAATTTGACCTCCCCGGTTTCGATCAGGTAGCAGGAGCCGGTGACCTGCTGGGCGGCGCCGAGGAAGGAAATTTTCACTTGTGACCTCCGGGTATGTCTAGACCGGGTAGGGCAGGGGCAGGAACTGCAGGGCCGGACCCTCCGGGGTTTTAAAGTGTACCGCGCCGGTTTCCGCGCTGCCGGTGGGGATCACCGCCAGCAGGTCGTAGCCGCCATCGGGGGCGGGCTGGGCATTCACCACCATGCCTGCCGTCGGCTCTGCGCCGGACAGCTCGTCTCCTGGCTGGGGCACGCTGTCCGAGTCGAGGTGGGCAAGATACAAACGGCGTTTGACCTTGCCGAGGTATTGCGTGCGCGCCACGATTTCCTGGCCGGTGTAGCATCCCTTGGGGAAGCTGACGCCGCCGTTGGCCTCGAAATTCGCCATTTGCGGGGTGAACTGCTCCTGGGTCTGGGGCAGGATGACCGGGATGCCGGCGTGGATTTCCAGCCATTCCCAGCAGGCGCTGCCGACCGGGGTAGCTAGCCTGCTTAATTCCGCCCACAGGGCAGGCCCTTGTTCCGGGGCTACAACGATCTCGAAGCGCGTGGCGCCGAGCCGGATGATCGTTCCCTTGTCGTGGCGGACGATCCCCATCAAGTCCGGCGGCAGTGCGCCGATGGCTGCCTGCGATAATGCTTCGGCACCCTTGCCGGCCATGCCGAGACGCACCGATTCGTTTCCAGCATCACGCACCTTGACCTTGGAACGCAGCACGTACATCATCAGCCGCTTCTGGATGCCGGCTTGCAGCGTGGCAGGCAGTTGCAGAAAATAACCGTCAGCGTCCCGCCACAGCAGGAAGCTTGCCAGCATCCGTCCTTTGGGCGTGCACAGGCTGTTGTATTGCGCGCGGTCGGTGGCCAGCCTGACATCGTTGGTGGTCTGGCCCTGCAGAAAGGTCTGACTGTCCTCGCCATTGACGCCGATCACGCCGCGATGGGAGAGGTCGGTGAGTATGGTGCCGGACTGTGCGGCCAGCAATTCTTTTTCCGGATTACCGAAATGAATGGCATGATCGTTTTCCAGGGTGGCGCCCGCTTTGATGAGATGGTCTTTCCAGGTGGGATTCATAATTCTGACGGAGTTTGAAAGTGATGATGGTTAACATAAGGCCATTTGGCCATTTTTACAAGGGTTGCGGACGGGGATGCTGACGATCGCGGTCGGTCCGTCTCGGCGGCTGGCGGGTTTGCTCGCGGGTATGCATGGTTTTGCCGCCGCCCTGTTCTGGCTGGCGCCACTGCCGCACTGGCTCGCCGTCTTGCTGATGGCGGTGCTTCTCGGCAGCGCCTGGCATACTCTGCGGCGCGATGGTTTCCGTTCCCTGCGGCATTCGCTGATTGCATTGCGGCTCGATGCCGATTGTCGCTGCGAATTCCAGACCCGCGCCGGGGCATGGCACGAAGCCGCTCTGCTCGGCAGCAGCTTCGTTGCCCCTTATTTGACCGTGCTGAATTTGAAACCGGCGGGTGGCCGCCTGGTGAAACATCTGGTGATTCTTCCGGATGCAGTTGATGCGGAAGATTTCAGGCGGCTGCGGGTGTGGCTGAAATGGCGATGCAAGAAGGCGGTTTAATTCGACTATGCTGCCGTTATGGGCGCATCACCTTATTCCCTTTGCAGGCGGCAATAATCCTGTCCATGACATCTCCCCGCCGTAGCCATTTGGCAAAACCCTCCGCGGGGAGCGGCCGACTGAAAACATATCCTTGAACCTCGTCGCAACCCAGTTCACACAATAAGGCGAGTTGTGCCTCGTTTTCCACGCCTTCGGCGATAACTTTGAGTTTGAGGCTTTTGGCCATGCCGATTACCGTCGTCACGATAGCCACATCCTCTGCGTCGTGCGGGATGCCTTGGACGAAGGATTTGTCGATCTTGACCGTGGTGATGGGAAAGCGCTTCAGATTGCTCAGGGATGAATAACCGGTGCCAAAGTCGTCGATATCGATCCGAACCACGCCCAGAGCCCCCATTTTATGGAAAACATCCAGGATGTATTCGGGGTTCTGCATCAACAAGCTTTCGGTAACCTCGAGTTCCAGAAAATCGCCGTCAAGCCCGGAATCATCGAGGGCGCGGGTGACATGCTGGAGCAGGTCGTTGTGCTGAAACTGGCGGGCGGAGAGGTTGACGGCCACTCGCATTGGCGGGAAACCCGCGTCCATCCAGATCTTGTTTTGTATGCAGGCGGTGTGAATCAGCCAGTCGCCTACCTGGTTGATCAGGCCGGTTTCTTCGAGCAGCGGGATGAACTCGATGGGCGACACGATGCCACGGCGGGGGTGGACCCAGCGGAGCAGTGCTTCCATGCCAGCGGTTTTCCCGGTGTCGAGGCTGATCTTGGGCTGATAATACAGGACGAATTCGCCACGCTCTACTGCGTGGCGCAGGCTGTTTTCCAGTTCTAGCCGGCCCAGCGCCTTGATGTTCATCTCCTTGGCATAGAACTGGAAATTGTTCCGGCCCGTTTCCTTGGCGTTATACATGGCGGCGTCGGTATTCTTGAGCAGGCCGTCCATGTCGGTATTATCCGTGGGGTAGATGCTGATGCCGATGCTGGCAGTGATGAAGGCTTCATTGCCGAGCAGGTTGAAGGGGGGAGAGAGTTCGTTAATGATCTTCTGGGCGACACCGCTGGCATCCTCCGGCGCGGCGATCTGCTCCAGGATCACGGTAAATTCGTCGCCCCCGAGCCGGGCGGCCGTATCTTCTTCCCGTACGCAGGTTTTGATGCGCTCCGCGACGCCCTTCAGCATCAGGTCGCCGATATGGTGCCCCAGGGTGTCGTTGATGGTCTTGAAGCGGTCCAGGTCGATAAACATCAGGGCGAGCATCTGGTTGTCGCGATCTGCCCGGGCGATGGCGTGGGCCAGGCGGTCACGAAACAGGGTGCGGTTCGGCAGGCCGGTGAGAGAGTCATAGTGGGCCAGGAATTCCATACGCGCTTCGGCGTGCTTGCGTTCGATGACGATACGGGTGAGATTGCAGGCGATTTCTATCAGACGCAGGTCGTGGGGATCGGAGTTGTCGTGCTCGCGGTAATAGGTCGCTACCAAGCCCAGCACGCTGCCGGTGGTGGAATGGATAGGCGCAGCCCAGCGGGCCTGCAGTCCGTGGCGCAATGCCAGTTCGCGGTAGTCTGCCCAGACCGGTTCGCTGGACATGTCCAAGCTGGCATGCGCTTCGCCCATTGTGCCGGTTCTGGCGAAGGTGTCGGCAGTGGGAGGGATGACGAGGCGCTTTGCTGCCGAGAGGAAATCCTTCGAGATGCCGTAGGCTCCGGCGTGCTGCAGCCGTCCCTGATCATCGCTGAGCAGGATGGTGCAAAACATTCTGCCGGACTGCGCCTCGATGTTGTGCGCCAGGATTTCAAGCACTTCTGGCAGGGATGCGCCGCTGACGATCTGCTCCAGTACCTGCTTTTCACCGCTTAAGAGGGCTTCCGTGCGTTTGCGTTCGGTGATATCGTGAAAGCTCCATACCCAGCCTGCGCTTTGTTCGGCTATCCACTGTGGCTTCGAGGTCAGCTCGAAGGCGGGCCCATCTGTCAGGTCAATGATTTCCGGACCAGCGTCGTCGCTTTGGGGGGGCGTTTCCCTGAGTTGCCTGAATTTTTCCAGGAACCACTTCGGGTCGGACAATTGCTTGGCGATCGCGCCCAGGATCAGGTTGTTGTCCCGGGAAGCGACGATGTGATCCGGGATTTGCCACATTTCGATAAACCGGTCGTTGAAGCTTGCGATCCTGCCCAGGCGATCCACCACCAGAATGCCGTCTGCCGTGGATTCCAGGGTTGCCGCCAGGATGGAAAGGGATTGCTGCAGATCCGACTCCGTTCGCCGGCGCTCGTTGATTTCATTTACCGCCAGATGCAGGGCGCGCATGGGGAAAATTCGCAGGACAAAGAAGATGGCACTACCTAGCAGCGCTCCGAGCACCCCGACCAGAGCAGTATTGATTAGCAGGGGGTGCAGGGAACGGGTGATCTCGATGCGGGCGAAAGGAGCGACAGAATTTTTGAGCTCGGCGGTGCGCGTGACAAGTGGCTCACCCAATTTCCCGAGAGTTTCTGCGACGAGATTGTTTTCCGTGTCGAAAATACGGTGGGTTTCTTGCTTGCCGCCCAGCGGGTCGGCTTCCAGCATTTCTATCAGGCGGGCGAGCCTGGCCTGCTTGGTGGGGTGTTTGGCGCCCTGTTCCTTGGCAGGGTCGTTAACGAGGGCGGCATAAAGGTCCGCTTTGGTTTGGGCGGCGGTGGCTTCTTCCTGGTAGCCGAGGGAAAAGTAGGTCAGGGGCAAGATGAGCATGACAATGAAGGCCGCAGCTCCCGCGATCAAGCTGATGGCCAGACCTAGTTTTGAATCGGCTTTGTCCACACGTTTCCCTGTTTGATGATCCCATCGATCTTCAGTATATATGAACGAATCATACAATGGGGTGCGGGTGCAGCGGTGTGCCCAACTGAGCCAATGATTCAGAGAGTGGAATCCCCCTGGCGCTGGAATGCGCACACTTGATTCTGACGGATGTGGTTGATGCGGAAGATTTCAGGTGTTTGCGGCTATGGCTGAAATGGCGCTGTAGTTCGGCGGCGTAAGCATGCTGTTTTTTGCTTCCGGCAGCATCTGCGGATAATCCCGGCTGTAATGCAGGCCACGGCTTTCGTGGCGCAGCATGGCGCATTGCACGATCAGGTCGGCGGTGAGCACCAGGTTGCGCAGCTCGATCAGGTCATTGCTGACGCGGAAGTTCTGGTAGTACTCGTTGATTTCCTCGGTGAGCAGGCGGATGCGGTGCTGCGCCCGCTCCAGGCGCTTGTTGGTGCGCACGATGCCGACGTAATCCCACATGAAGCGGCGCAGTTCATCCCAGTTGTGGGAAATCACGATCTCCTCGTCGGCGTCGGTGACGCGGCTTTCATCCCATTCCGGCAGGGCGGCGGGCGGTATTTGCGGCTGCTTGAGGATGTCCTTCGCGGCGGCCTGGGCGTACACCAGGCATTCCAGCAGGGAGTTGCTGGCCAGGCGGTTGGCACCATGCAGCCCGGTGCAGGCGACCTCGCCAATGGCATACAGGTTGGGAATGTCGGTGCGCGCCGAGCGGTCGGTGATGATGCCGCCGCAGCTGTAGTGTGCCGCCGGTACCACGGGAATGGGCTGGCGCGTGATGTCGATGCCCAGTTCCAGGCAGCGTTCGTAGATGTTGGGGAAATGCTCCCTGAGGAAAGCGGCCGGCTTGTGCGAAATGTCGAGATAAACGCAGTCCAGGCCGCGTTTTTTCATCTCGAAGTCGATCGCGCGCGCCACCACGTCGCGCGGCGCCAGTTCGGCGCGAGGGTCGTGATCCGGCATGAAGCGGGTGCCGTCGCGCAATACCAGGATGCCGCCTTCGCCGCGCACCGCTTCGGTGATCAGGAATGATTTGGCGTGGGGGTGATACAGACAGGTAGGATGGAACTGGACGAATTCCATGTTCGACACCCTGCATCCGGCGCGCCAGCCCATCGCGACGCCGTCACCGGTGGCAACGTCGGGATTGGTGGTGTAAAGATAGACCTTGCCGGCTCCGCCGCTGGCCATCACGATATGCCGGGCGGCAAAGGTTCTGACCTTGCCGTTGATCTTGTCGAGAACATACACGCCATGACAGGCATTGTCCTCAAGCCCGAGCTTGCCGCCGGTGATCAGGTCGATGGCGATGTGGTTTTCCAGCAGCGTGATGTTGGCATGGCTACGGACTTTTTCCGCCAGGGTGACCTGTATCGCATGGCCGGTGGCGTCGGCGGCGTGGATGATGCGGCGGTGGCTGTGGCCGCCTTCACGGGTCAGGTGGTAGCCGGTGCTGTTGTCCGCATCCCGGGTAAATGGCACGCCTTGCTCGATCAGCCATTCTATAGCGGCACGGCTGTTTTCCACCACGAAGCGGGTGGCTTGTTCGTCGCACAGCCCCGCGCCGGCGATCAGGGTATCGCTGATGTGCTCCTCGATCGAGTCATCGTCCGCCAGCACGGCGGCGATGCCACCCTGCGCCCAGTCGCTGGCGCCATCCAGCACTCCACGCTTGGTGACGATCGCCACTCGCCGGCTCTCGGCGAGGTTCAGCGCCAGCGTCATGCCGGCCAGCCCGCTGCCGATGATGATCACGTCAAAATGCGACATGTGCATTGTTCCTTTGACTTTTAAATATGCGGAGGAAATGATAGCACGCAACGTGGGTGCGGGGCAGGGCGACATTTTCGCGGAAACGGGCTGTCAATAACCCTGCCTGGATATGAACTATTCCGCGACGAGGAGGTCTTTGTGAAGAGGGCTGCGTTCCCTGAAATGGATGTGGGCGCTATACTGAGACCATTAGGTGGCATGGAAAGGCCATGCCACCAATAGGGACAAGGATAATGGCGCTGAAATTCAGGGAAGGCCCTCATGGGTGATCGTGAGATTGACCAGCAACTGGTCGAGCGAGCACAGCACGGCGACAAGCACGCTTTCGAGCTGCTTGTGGCGAAGTATCAGCGCAAGCTGGGGCGTTTGCTGTCGCGCTTCATCCGTAACCCGACCGAAGTTGAAGACGTGGTTCAGGAAGCGTTCATCAAGGCTTACCGCGCACTGCCTTCGTTCCGGGGTGAAAGCGCTTTTTATACCTGGCTGTATCGGATCGGAATCAATGCCGCCAAGAATTATCTGGTGTCTGAAGGCAGGCGACCGCCGACGACGACGGAGTTCGACAGTGAAGAGGCCGAAGGTTTTGAAGACGCCGATCAGCTTCGCAATATCAATACGCCTGAAAATGAACTGATGAGCAAGCAGGTTGCCGAAACCGTGAACAAGGCAATGGATAGCCTGCCCGAGGAGCTTAAAATTGCGATCACGCTGCGTGAAATCGAGGGTCTGAGTTATGAGGAAATTGCGAACATGATGAATTGCCCGATTGGGACGGTGCGGTCGAGGATTTTTCGCGCTCGCGAAACGATCGCCGAGAGATTGCGACCGATGCTGGGAACTGATAAAGATACGAGGTGGTAAGCATGATGGAGAGTCGAATATCTGCGCTGGCAGATGGTGAGCTGGATCATGAAGAGGCGAACGCAATCCTGGTCTCAGCCAGGGAACAGACGGAATTGCAGCAGAAGTGGAATATGTATCACTTGATCGGCGATTCCTTGCGACAAACCGCTACACTTTCACCCGATTTCAACACACGATTCGCCGGGCGGCTGGCAAAAGAGCCGACGGTTCTGGCTCCCCGGCGGCTCCTTCCGCACCGGCGCCCCTTGATTGCACTGTCTGCCGCGGCGTCGATTGCGGCGGTTTCCCTGGTGGCGTGGGTGGCGCTGCAATTCAATCCTGAGCGTGATATGGGTGCGACAGCCCGTGCCGTTGTCGCGGAGGCGAGCACGGCGAGTGCCCCATCCGAGATAAACGTCAATGGTTACCTGGCGGCACATCAGGAATATTCACCGGCCGTCCAGCTGCCCCGGCACTATCAGCGCGCGTCTCTCGAGCAATCACGGGATGGAGGACGATGAGAGCATTACTTTTCGCGGTAGCCGCGCTGGTGGGGTTGCATGGCGTGTCGCAGGCGGCGGATGTGGCACAGCAGACGGATGCGCTGGGCTGGTTGAAAAAATCTGCCGCTGCGGCGCACCAGCTCAATTACAGCGGTACCTACGTCTATCAGTATGGCGACTATCTTGAAACCAGCAAAATCACCCATATCAGGGATGAAAGCGGCGAGCACGAAAAACTCGAGGCGCTGGAGGGCTCTCCCCGGGAAGTGATCCGTCACAATGAAGAGGTGCTGTGCTTCAAACCGGACAACAGTGCTTCCGTCGTGGTGGAGAAAAGAAAGGTCGAAAAGTCCTTCCCTGCGCTGCTGCCCAGGCAGCTTGACGGTATCGCCGAGAATTACCGGGCCCGCTTCGCCGAGCCCGACCGCATGGCAGGCCATGCCTGCATGGTGATTGTCCTCGAGCCCAGGGATCAATACCGTTACCGGCACAAGCTCTGGATCGACCAGGCCACGGGCTTGCTGCTGAAAGCCGGTATGCTCAACGACAGGAACGAGGTGATCGGCCAGTTTGCCTTCACCCAGGTCGAGATCGGTGGGCAGATAGACAAGGAGTCCCTCAAGCCGAAAATTGCCGGCAAAAAGGTGCGGGTGCCCAATGATCCGGCAGCCGCGACGGAACTGCGGCAAAGCGATTTGAACTGGGTGGTGGAGCGGCTTCCGCCCGGCTTTGCCCTGGTGACGGTGATGAAGCGCATTATTCCGGGGAAAGGCGTGCCGGTGAATCATCTGGTGTTTTCTGACGGACTGGCGACGGTTTCTGTTTTCATCGAGCCTGTCGCGGCCGCGATGAAACCCATGCAAGGCGTGGTTCGCCAGGGGGCCATTCATGTTTATACGCGTACGGTGGCTGACCACCGGATCACGGTATTAGGCGAGGTTCCCGCGATTACCGTGATGCAGATCGCGAATTCGGTCAGCAAAAATTAGGTGTATGTCATGATAGAAACTGAAGCGGTAGTCGTGAAAACAGAGCATGACGTTGCCTACGTTCAGGCGGAGCGGAAGTCGAGCTGCAGCGGTTGCAGCGAAAGCAGCTGCGGCACTTCGGTACTGGCCAACTTTTTTGGCCAGAGGACGCCACTTTATCGCGCCAGCAACGAAGTCGGCGCAAAGGTCGGCGATCGGGTTGTGGTCGGCCTGGATGAGTCGGCCCTGTTCAAGGGAACGCTGCTGCTGTACCTTTTTCCG
Organism: Sulfuricella sp.; assembly: GCA_019911785.1. Next base: position 13,101 of record JAIOJM010000143.1, read on the forward strand.
CTGCTGTTATTGTTTGCCGGGGCGGTAGCCGGGAGCGCGCTGGCGGTTAGCGCGGCGGTTGAGGACGGGTATTCCGCAGCAGGCGCCTTCATCGGGCTGGCGGCGGGTTTTTTCGGATTGAAGTTCCTTTCGGCTAAGATGGGCATGGGCAGACGATTCCAGCCGGTCATCCTGAGCCGGATGGTCGATATGCCGGTACGGGTAGTCAGTTTTGAGGGTGGCTTGAAGAAGTGAGTTTTTTCAGTGATTAACTTTGTTGAGGTAGCTAGAAAATGAAGAAGTTGCTGTGCACTTTATTACTGATTTCTTTTTCCATGTTTTCCTATGCCGGGGATCTGCCGGATTTCACCGAGCTGGTTGAAAAGCAGGGCCCGGCGGTAGTGAATGTCAGCATCACCCAGACCGTCAGCCAGGAGGAAATGTTTCCTCAAATCCCCGATCTTCCGGAAAATGATCCCTTCTTCGATTTCTTCCGCCGCTTCCGGCCGCCCCACGGCGGCATGCCGCGCGAGTTCGAGGCGAAGTCCCAGGGTTCGGGTTTTATCATCAGTGCTGACGGTTACATTCTCACCAACGCGCATGTGGTGGATGGAGCCGACGAGGTCACCGTTCGCCTGACCGACAAGCGCGACTTCAAGGCCAAGGTGATCGGCACTGACCGCCGCACTGACGTGGCGCTGATCAAGATCAATGCAACCGGGCTTCCCAAGGTGGCGATCGGGAACCCTGCCCAGCTCAAGGTAGGCGAGTGGGTGGCTGCGATCGGTTCTCCTTTCGGTTTCGAGAACAGCGTGACGGCGGGCATCGTCAGTGCCAAGGGGCGCTCGTTGCCGCAGGAAAACTACGTGCCCTTCATCCAGACCGATGCGGCGATCAACCCGGGCAATTCGGGCGGACCGCTGTTCAATCTCAGGGGTGAGGTGGTTGGTATCAACTCCCAGATCTACAGCCGTACCGGCGGTTACATGGGGGTTTCCTTTGCGATCCCGATAGACGTGGCGATTGGCGTTGCCGACCAGTTGCGTATTCACGGCAAGATCAGCCGCGGCTGGCTGGGCGTGATGATCCAGGATGTCACTAAAGAGCTGGCCGAATCATTCGGGTTGAAGAAGCCGGAGGGAGCCCTGATTGCGGGCGTGGAGAAGGGCAGTCCGGCGGACAAGGCCGGCATGGAGCCTAGCGACGTGGTCCTGAAATTTGATGGCAAGCCGGTGGGCAATGCCAGCGAGCTGCCGCTCCTGGTGGGCGCGACCAAGCCCGGCAAGACCGTTGCGGTGCAGGTGTGGCGCAAGGGGGCTTCCAAGGAACTGAGCCTGACCGTGGCCGAGGCGCCAAGCGAGAAAGTGGCGCAGCGTCCTGGCAAGATGGAAAGTACTGCTGGCAGGCTGGGCCTGGGTTTGAATGACCTCTCCGAGGCGCAGAAGAAAGAGTTGCAGATTCCGCACGGCGTGGTGGTGGTGGAAGCTCAAGGATCGGCTGCACGAGCGGGAATCCGGCGCGGTGACGTGATTACGGCTGTCAACAATAGCAATGTTAAAAGCGTCGAGCAGTTCAACCAGATTCTTGCCGGTTACAAGGCAGGGCAGAACATTGCGCTGCTGGTGCGTCGCGGGGAGCGTGCGCTGTTCATTCCATTCAAGATACGATGACCGGTGGAATTTTGTTGACGGTCTACGGGCGCGAAGATTGCCACCTGTGCCATGACATGATTGCGGCGCTTGAGGTGTTTCGGCCGGAGTACAAATTTTCACTGGAAGTTGTCGATGTGGACGAAGACGAAACCCTGGAACGGCGATACGGCCATTTAGTCCCTGTGCTGGCCGGCAACGGCGTGGAAATCTGCCATTACCATCTCGATCCGGGCGCGCTTGCTGCTTATTTCGGCAAAATCCGGTAAAATCCGTCTTTCCCAAAAAAGAAAGGGCACCGCAAAGTGCCCTTTTTTACTGACACAACCATATGAAGCATATCCGCAATTTTTCCATTATCGCCCATATCGACCACGGCAAATCCACCCTGGCCGACCGTATCATCCATCTCTGCGGCGGGCTTTCCGACCGCGAGATGGAGGCGCAAGTGCTGGATTCGATGGACATCGAGCGCGAGCGCGGCATCACCATCAAGGCGCAGACCGCCGCGCTAACGTACAAGGCGCTCGATGGGCAGGTTTACCAGCTCAACCTGATCGACACTCCCGGTCATGTGGATTTCTCCTATGAAGTCAGCCGCTCGCTCTCCGCTTGCGAGGGGGCGCTGCTGGTGGTGGACGCTTCGCAGGGCGTGGAGGCGCAGAGCGTGGCGAACTGCTATACCGCCATCGAGCAGGGGGTCGAGGTGGTAGCGGTGCTCAACAAGATCGATCTGCCCAGCGCCGAGCCCGAGCGGGTGATGAAGGAAATCGAGGACATCATCGGCATAGATGCCAGCCACGCGGTTCTCTGTTCGGCCAAGACCGGTCTGGGCGTGCAGGACGTGCTGGAGGCGGTGATCGCCCGCATCCCTGCGCCCAGGGGCAACCCGGATGGCCCCCTGAAGGCGCTGATCATCGACTCCTGGTTCGATAATTATGTCGGTGTGGTGATGCTGGTACGGGTGGTGGACGGCGTACTGAAACCCAAGGATAAAATCCTGCTGATGGCCGGCGGCACCGAGCACCTGTGCGAACAGGTCGGCGTGTTCACGCCCAAATCGCAGCCCCGGACGCAACTGGCGGCGGGCGAGGTGGGCTTTGTCATCGCCGGTATCAAGGAACTCAAGGCGGCCAAGGTCGGCGATACCGTGACCCTGGCCGGAAGACGCGCCAGCGAGGCGCTGCCGGGCTTCAAGGAAATCAAGCCGCAGGTGTTTGCCGGGTTGTATCCGGTGGAATCTCATGAGTACGAAGCCCTGCGCGATGCGCTGGAAAAGCTCAAGCTCAACGATGCCTCACTCCACTATGAGCCCGAGGTTTCCCAGGCGCTGGGCTTCGGATTCCGCTGCGGTTTCCTCGGGCTGCTGCACATGGAGATCGTGCAGGAGCGGCTGGAGCGCGAATACGACATGGACCTCATCACCACCGCGCCGACGGTGGTGTACGAGGTGGTGATGCGGGATGGTACGGTGCAGGAAATCGAAAACCCTGCCAAGTTGCCCGAGCTGTCCAAGATCGAGGAAATCCGCGAGCCGATCATCACCACCACCATCCTGGTCCCGCAGGACTATGTCGGATCGGTGATGACGCTGTGCAACCAGAAGCGCGGCGTGCAGAAGAACATGCAGTACATGGGGCGGCAGGTGATGCTGAGCTACGAGATGCCGATGAATGAAGTGGTGATGGACTTTTTCGACAAGCTGAAATCGGTATCGCGCGGTTATGCCTCGATGGATTACGAGTTCCTGGAATTCCGTACTTCCGATCTGGTGAAAGTGGATATTTTGATCAACGGCGACAAGGTGGATGCCCTGTCGGTGATCGTTCACCGCGCCAATGCCCAGTATCGCGGGCGCGAAGTGGCGGCCAAGATGCGCGAGCTGATTCCGCGCCAGATGTTCGACGTGGCGATCCAGGCGGCCATCGGTGCGCAAATCATCGCGCGCGAAAACGTCAAGGCACTGCGCAAGAACGTGCTGGCGAAGTGCTACGGCGGCGACATCAGCCGCAAGCGCAAGCTGCTGGAAAAGCAGAAAGCGGGCAAAAAGCGCATGAAACAGGTCGGCAATGTGGAAATCCCGCAGGAAGCCTTTTTGGCAATTTTGCAGGTGGACAATAAATAAAGGGGCTAGGGGCTAGGGATCAGGGGGCTAGGGTAAGGTGTCGCGTAGCGTCTTCTCCTAGTCCCTAGCCCCTGATCCCTAGTCCCTCCCGAAGGGATAAAAATGAACTTTCCGCTGATAATGTTGATCGCGCTGGTCGTTACCGGCGTCATCTGGCTGATCGAGATTTACGCTCTTAAGCCGCGTCGCGCGGCGGATGCCAAAGAGCCGCTGCTGGTCGAATACTCCAAGAGTTTCTTTCCGGTCATCCTGGTGGTCTTCCTGCTGCGCTCCTTCCTGGTCGAGCCGTTCAAGATTCCTTCCGGTTCGATGATGCCGACGCTGCTGGTGGGCGACTTCATCCTGGTGAACAAATACACCTATGGCATCCGTTTGCCGGTGGCCAACCAGAAGATCATCGAGATCAACCAGCCGAAGAACGGTGACGTGATGGTTTTCCGTTACCCGGAAGATCCCTCGCTGGATTACATCAAGCGTGTGGTCGGCGTACCGGGGGATAAAATCAGCTATCGCAACAAGCAGCTCTCCGTCAACGGCAAGCCGCTGAAAATTGAAAGCCTGGGCGGCTACAGCTACGTCAAGAGCGGCCTGAATTTCGTGAACGCCAACCTGTACCGCGAACAACTGGGGGAGCACAACCACCAGACCCTGGCTCAGCCGGATGCGCCTGCCGTCCGCCTGGGCGACGTGCGGCAGTTTTCCAACCGCGAAAATTGCGCCTACAATGACGAGGGCTTTGCCTGTACGGTGCCGCAAGGCCACTACTTCATGATGGGCGACAACCGCGACGACAGCAACGACAGCCGCTACTGGGGCTTCGTGCCGGATCGCAACATCGTCGGCAAGGCTTTCATGATCTGGTGGAACTTCGATGATCTCAAGCGCATCGGGAAATCAATTGATTAAGGAGGAGATGGCCATGAGGAAACAACAGGGCGCCACGGTGGTGGGCATGCTGTTTATTGCTGCTCTGGTGGGGTCAGGGTTAATCCTGGCGGCCAAGCTGGTACCTGCCTATCTGGAATTCATGTCGGTGAAGAAGATACTCAACAGCATGGCGACCAGCGGCGACCTCAAGACCATGTCGCCCAAGGAAATTCAAAACTCCTTCTTCAAGCGCGCCGATGTCGGTGACGTCAAAAACGTCAAGCCGGAAGACCTGACCGTTAGCCGCGAAGGGAATCAATCGGTAGTGACCGTGGAATATTCCGTCAAGGTGCCGGTCGTGGCCAACGTCAGCGCCTGCATGGATTTCACGGCATCATCCTCCGCGCAGGGCGAGTAACTCACCTGCATGGGCACTGAAGCGCTGGTTCGGCGGATTGGCTATGAGTTCAAGGACCCCGCGCTGCTGCGCAGGGCACTGACCCACCGCAGTTACGGCATGCCGCACAACGAGCGGCTGGAATTTCTCGGCGACAGCGTGCTGAACTGCGCCATCGCCACGCACCTTTATCATCTCCATACACGCGTGCAGGAAGGCGATTTGAGCCGGATGCGCGCCCATCTGGTCAAGGAGCAGACGCTCTCCGAAATCGCCTCATCCCTGCATTTGGGCGATTACCTGAAACTGGGAGAAGGCGAGCTGAAAAGCGGCGGTTTTCGCCGCCCCTCAATTCTCGCGGACACGTTGGAAGCGATTATCGGCGCGGTCTACCTTGATGGCGGTTTTGCCAGCGCAGAACAAATGATTGCACGGCTATTCGAGCCGCTGATGAAGGGGCTCGAGCCGAAGACCCTGGGCAAGGACCCGAAAACCCTGCTGCAGGAGTATTTGCAGGGCCGCAAGCTGCCTTTGCCCAATTACACTGTGCTGTCGATCAGCGGCGAAGCCCACGAGCAGCACTTCGAAGTCGAGTGCGCCATTCCCGACCTGGGCGTGCGCGCCTGCGGCGGAGGGGTGAGCCGCCGGCGCGCAGAGCAACAGGCTGCCGGCAGTGTCATGCAAATACTGAATAGTGAGGGGTGAAGAGTGAGGAGTTAGGCGTAAGGTCAAAAGCAACGCCGTCGCCGGTTTTACTCCTCACCCCTCACTCCTAACTCCTCACGACTTTTAAAGAGACCAACATGGAATTTCGCACCGGTTACATCGCCATCGTCGGCCGCCCGAATGTGGGCAAGTCCACGCTGCTCAATCACTTGATCGGGCAGAAAATCAGCATCACCTCGCGCAAGGCGCAGACCACCCGGCACCGCATTGTCGGCATTCGCACCGATGCCGATGCGCAGTATGTTTTCGTGGATACGCCGGGCTTCCAGATGCAGCACCAGAATGTGCTGAATCGCGTGATGAACCGCACCGTGACGCAATCCCTGTCGGATGTGGATGTGGCGCTGTTCGTGATCGAAGCGATGCGCTTCGACGCCCGCGACGAAAAGGTGCTGGCCCTGCTGCCGCACAATCGCCCCGTGGTGCTGGTGATCAACAAGACCGACAAGGTGAGTGACAAGTCAACACTGCTGCCGTTTATCGAAAAAGTATCCGCCTCGTTTCCCTTCGCCGCGATCATTCCCGTCAGCGCCAAGCGCGACGCGCAGTTGCCCGAGCTGGTGCAGGAGATCCGCCGTCATTTGCATGAAGGCGAGCCGATCTATGGCGAGGACGAAATTACCGACCGCAGCGAGCGTTTTCTCGCCGCCGAAATCGTGCGCGAAAAGGTTTTTCGCCTTCTGGGCGACGAGATTCCCTATTCCATCAGCGTCGAGATCGAGAAGTTCGAAACCGTCGGCGACCTGCGCCGCGTCTACGCTGCCATCATCGTCGACAGGGACGGCCAGAAGCCGATCCTGATCGGAAAGAAAGGCGAAAAACTCAAGGAAATCGGCACCCAGGCCCGCAAGGACATGGAAGAACTGTTCGGCCTCAAGGTTTACCTCGAAGTGTGGGTCAAGGTGAAAAGCGGTTGGGCCGATGATGAACGGGCGGTGAAAAGCCTGGGCTACGAGTAGCCTCCCTCCTGTCTTACGGCTAAACGGCGCAAAGGCCCTCCACTCTGCTATAATGCGCGCCTGCGGCGTTCGCATCCAGTCATCGCGCCGCTGCCCATTCGGGCTTATAAAAACCCCCTCATCTGTCTAAGACTGGCGCCGATAAACGGCGACAGGCCGATGTTATTCCTGGAGTCACCATGTCCTTTGCTTCCCTCGGCCTGTCCGATGAAATTGTTCGTGCCGTCACTGAACGCGGCTACACCGTTCCCACCCCCATCCAGATGCAGGCGATTCCCGCCGTGATGTCGGGCGGCGACCTGCTTGCCGGCGCGCAGACCGGCACCGGCAAGACCGCCGGTTTCGTTCTGCCCATCCTGCACCGGCTTTCCGACAGCAGCGTCAAAGGCCCATCCAGCGGTCGCCCGCCGATTCGGGCGCTGATCCTCATTCCTACCCGCGAACTCGCGGCTCAGGTGGAGGAGAGTGTGCGCGACTACGGCAAGCACCTGAAACTGAATTCCATGACGATGATCGGCGGGGTCAACATCAACCCTCAAATCACCAAACTCAGGAGTCGCGTGGATATCCTGGTTGCCACGCCAGGACGATTGCTGGACCACGTACAGCAGAAAACCGTCGACCTGTCGCACGTCGAAATTCTGGTGCTGGACGAAGCAGACCGCATGCTGGACATGGGTTTTATCCGCGACATCAAGAAAATCCTCGCGCTGTTGCCCAGGC
>JAIOJM010000144.1 GCA_019911785.1 Sulfuricella sp.
CCCTTGATCATGCCCGGCGTGAATTCCTTGGAGGACAGGCCGTAGCGCCCGCCCACAATGCGCGGCAGGGCAGCGAACTTGCTCGCGCCAGCGGTGTAGGCTTCGGCAAATGCCGTCACCACGTCCTTGTAAAGAGGCTCGCCGTCGGCACCCGGTTCCTTGGTACGATCAAGCACGGCAATACGCTTGGCCGTAGCAGGGATAGCCTTGAGCAGTTCGTCCGCCGCGAACGGGCGATACAGTCGCACCTTCAGCACTCCGACCTTTTCGCCGTGGGCGTTGAGGTGCTCGACGACCTCCTCCACCGCTTCCGCGCCGGAGCCCATCAGGACCACCACGCGGTCGGCGTCGGGCGCGCCGACGTATTCATACAGCCGGTACTGGCGCCCGGTGAGAGAAGCGAACTTGTCCATCGCCCTCTGCACGATGCCGGGCATGGCGCTGTAATAGGCGTTGACGGACTCGCGCCCCTGGAAATACACATCCGGATTCTGGGCCGTGCCGCGAATCACCGGATGGTCGGGCGTCAGGGCGCGGGCGCGGTGGGCGAACACCAGCTTGTCGTCGATCATCTCGCGCACCACTTCCCGCGGCACCTGCTCGACCTTGGCCACCTCATGGGAAGTGCGGAAACCGTCGAAGAAGTGCAGGATCGGCAAACGCGATTCGAGCGTCGCGGCTTGGGCGATCAAGGCCATGTCCATCGCCTCCTGCACCGAATTGGAAGAGAGGAAGGCAAAGCCGGTAGAGCGCGTCGACATCACGTCGCCGTGGTCGCCGAAAATCGACAGACCCTGCGCCGCCAGCGAGCGTGCCGCGACGTGCATCACGAAGGGAGTCAGCTCGCCGGCGATCTTGTACATGTTGGGGATCATCAGCAGCAGACCCTGCGAGGCGGTAAAGGTGGTCGCCAGCGAACCGGTCTGCAATGCGCCGTGGATCGTCCCGGCGGCGCCACCCTCGCTCTGCATCTCGACCACGTCCGGCACGGTGCCCCACAGATTCTTGACGCCCTGCGCCGACCAGGCATCGGAATATTCGCCCATCGGCGTGGAAGGGGTGATCGGGTAAATCGCGATCACCTCATTGGTCAGGTGGGCAATATAGGCAGCGGCCTCGTTGCCGTCGATCGTAACCATGCGCGCTTGTGACATCGAAACACCCCTTGAATTAAGACCTTCGTTAAAGCATAGACAAAACTGGCGATGACATGTTCAAACTACCATGACTCGACAAGCCAGGCAATTTTTGCAATGTTATCTAGGTAAGATGTCTTATACAAGTATCAATTAAATTAAAAACAGCAAAAAAACCGCCGATAACGTGGGAGCGGCGCCCTCGCCGCGATTTGCAACCGCATCGCGCCGAGGGCGGCGCTCCTACAGCGGTGTTTTGGCTCTAAATGGGTAATCTGAGCTCAGAATATGCAAATACCAAGGTGTATAATTCCCGCTACGTCCGCTTACCCGCAAACCGCCGTGCAACAAACACTCAGAACCCTCGCCGCCGCGCTTCCAGATTGCATGATCGCCGACCGCCACGCCTTCCGGCGGCAACTCGACAAGCTGCGCGCCCTGGCCGCCGCCGGCAAGCCGGTGGACGCCCCTCTGCGACAACTGGAAAGCGCCATAACGCGCTCGGTGGAGCGGCTGAAGCAACGGCTGGAGCGCCTGCCCGTTCCCACCTACCCCGAAGAGCTGCCGGTCTCGGGAAAGCGCGCGGATATCGCCGCCGCCATCGCCGCCAGCCAGGTGGTCATCGTCTGCGGCGAAACCGGCTCGGGCAAAACCACCCAGCTGCCGAAAATCTGCCTGGAACTCAGGCGCGGCGCCGCCGGACTGATCGGCCACACCCAGCCGCGGCGCATCGCCGCCCGCACCGTGGCTTCGCGCATCTCGCAGGAGCTGAAGAGCCCGCTCGGCCAGGTGGTCGGCTACAAGGTGCGCTTTTCCGACCACACCAGCCCGGACAGCTACATCAAGCTGATGACCGACGGCATCCTGCTGGCGGAAACCCAGAACGACCGCTTCCTTTCCGCCTACGACACGATCATCATCGATGAGGCACACGAGCGCAGCCTCAACATCGATTTCCTGCTTGGCTACCTGAAGCAGATCCTGCCGAAGCGCCCCGACCTGAAAGTCATCGTCACCTCGGCCACCATCGACGCGGAACGGTTTTCAAATCACTTCGACGGCGCCCCGGTGATCGAGGTTTCGGGCCGCCTGTACCCGGTGGAAATCCGCTACCGGCCGCCTCACCTAAAGCAAGGTACCCACGCCGCCCCCTCCCCCTTGCAGGGGGAGGGTTGGGGTGGGGGTAGAAAACCCGCCGACCAGAACCTTAACCCCCATCCCAGCCTTCCCCCTGCGAGGGGGAAGGAGTCCGACGAGGAAGACACCGACCTTGAGGAAGCCATCCTCGACGCGGTGGACGAGGTTACGCGCACCGGCTCCGGCGATATCCTGATCTTCCTCCCCGGCGAACGCGAGATTCGCGATACCGCCGAGGCGCTGAGAAAGCACCATCCCGCCGGCGCGGAAATCCTGCCCCTGTTCGCCCGCCTTTCCGCCGCCGAGCAGGAGCGCGTGTTCAAGCCCGGCGGGGCACGCCGCATCGTGCTCGCCACCAACGTGGCGGAAACCTCGCTCACCGTGCCCGGCATCCGCTACGTCATCGACCCCGGCTACGCCCGCCTCTTGCGCTACAGCTACAGATCAAAGGTGGAGCGCCTGCAGGTCGAGAAAATCTCCCAGGCCTCCGCCAACCAGCGCGCCGGCCGCTGCGGGCGGGTGATGAGCGGGGTGTGCGTGCGGCTGTATGCGGAGGAGGATTTCAACACCCGCCCCGCCTTCACCGACCCGGAAATCCGCCGCAGCAACCTCGCCGCCGTGATCCTGCGGATGAAGGCGCTGGGGCTGGCCGACATCGAAGACTTCCCGTTCCTCGAACCGCCCGACTCCCGCGCCATCGCCGACGGCTTCAAGCTGCTGGAAGAACTCGGCGCGGTGGATACGCAGCGCACGCTGACCGAAACCGGTCGCCAGCTTGCCAAATTCCCGATCGACCCGCGCATCGCCAGGATGATCCTGGCGGCCAAGGCGGAAAACTGCCTGACCGAAGTGCTGATCATCGCCTCCGCCCTGTCGGTGCAGGACCCGCGCGACCGGCCGATGGAGCGCCAGCAGGCGGCGGACGACAAGCACCGCCAGTTCAATGACGACAACTCGGATTTTCTCGGCTATCTCAAGCTGTGGGCGTTCTACGACGAGGCGCTGAAGCACAAGAAATCCAACCGCAAGCTGGTCGACCTGTGCCGCGAACATTACCTCTCCGCCACGCGTTTGCGCGAGTGGCGCGAAATCCACGGCCAGCTCCACGCCCAAGTGGTCGAGATCGGCCTCAAGCCCAACCAGACCCCGGCCAGCTACGAGGAAATCCATCGTGCATTATTGGCCGGCCTGCTCGGCAACCTCGGCGTCAAGACCGAAACCCAGGAATACGCAGGGGCACGGGAAATCAAGTTCCACCTCTTCCCCGGCTCGGTGATCTACAAGAAGGCACCAAAATGGGTGATGGCGGCAGAGCTGACCGAAACCGCCAAGCTCTATGCCCGCTGCGCCGCCAAAATCGAGCCGGAATGGGTGGAGAAGGTCGCCGCGCCGCTGCTGCGCCGCCACTACTTCGACCCCCACTGGGAAAAGAGCTCCGCCCAGGTCGCGGCCTTCGAGCGCGTCAGCCT
>JAIOJM010000145.1 GCA_019911785.1 Sulfuricella sp.
TCATCACCGATGCCACCGACCAGGTGCAGGAAGTGCGCGGCCTGGGCGTAATCGGAGAGCAACCGCTGCTGAAGCCGGGCGAGAGCTTCGAATACACCAGCGGCTGCGTGATCGCCACCCCGGTCGGCACCATGCACGGCAGTTACCAGATGACGGCGGAGGACGGCACCAAGTTCGACGCACTCGTTGCCGAATTTACCCTGAACATGCCGCGGGTGTTGCATTAACCCTGCAAAAAGCAGTTAACCGCCGATAAACGCAGAGGAACGCCGATGATTCAAAGAATTTCCTATTCGCCTCTTTAGTATCTATAACACAATGTCTTATCTGCGTTTATTGGCGTTCATCGGCGGTTAATCGCCGTTTTTAGGATTAACCCTGTTTTCCCTATGAAAAACCTGCTTGCCCTGCTTTTCACCCTGGCGGTTTCCGCCTGTGCCACGCTGGAAAAACCGGCCGTTGTTCCGCCGCCCGTCGCGCCGCCGCAAGCCATCCCCACCATCCCGCCCGTTCCGGTTGTTCCGCCCACCCCGGCAGCACCGCCACTTCAGTCCGTCGAATGGGCAGCGCTTGCCGGCTGGCAGGACGAAGACCTGGCAGCCTCCTGGGACGCTTTCAAGCAAAGCTGTGTCGCGCTGCAGAAACAACCGGCATGGCAAACGCCCTGCGCCGCGACCATGGAAATGACCTCCCCGAACAACGCGGCCCTGCGGGAATTCTTCGAGCAATATTTCACCCCCTATCAGGCCACGCAGCCTGACGGCGGTTCCGAAGGGCTGGTCACCGGCTATTACGAGCCGCTGCTGAACGGCAGCCGCACGCCCTCGAAGCGCTACCCCTACCCGCTTTACGGCTTGCCCGACGACTTGCTGATCGTGGATTTGAGCAGCGTCTATCCGGAGCTGAAAAACCTGCGCCTGCGCGGCCGGCTCGACGGCCGCCGGGTGGTGCCCTATTACAGCCGCACCGAAATCGACAACGGAGTGGCGCCGCTCAAGGGCAAGGAACTCTATTGGGTGGATGACGCAGTCGAACTGTTCTTCCTGCAAATCCAGGGTTCGGGCAAAATCGCGCTGCCCGGTGGCGAAACCATGCGCATCGGCTATGCCGACCAGAACGGCTATCCCTACAAATCGATCGGCAAGGCCCTGGTGGAGCGCGGCGACCTGCCGCTGGAAAAGGCCTCGATGCAGGGCATCAAGGACTGGGGCAAGCGGAATCCTGAAAAACTTCCCGAACTGCTCAACCTCAACGCCAGCTATGTGTTCTTCCGCGACCTGCCGAACCACCTCCCCGGCCCGCTCGGCGCTCTGGGCGTGCCCCTCACCGCCGGGCGCAGCATCGCCGTGGACCCGCGCCACATTCCCCTGGGTGCGCCGGTGTTCCTCTCCACCACCTGGCCGAACAGCGCGAAGCCGCTCAACCGCCTGATGCTGGCGCAGGATACCGGCGGCGCGATCCGGGGCGTGGTGCGGGCGGATTTTTTCTGGGGCTTCGGCAAGGATGCCGGCAAGCAGGCGGGCAGCATGAAACAGAGCGGTAAAATGTGGGTGCTGTTGCCCAAGGGCTTTACCCTGCCGCAGAACGGCGTGAATGGCAACGGTCAGGGAGTCAACGGCAACGGCGGCTGAAGAAATCCGACCAACTTGTGGGAGCGACCTCCAGGTCGCGAATTCGGTGGTTCGCGACCCGGGGGGCGCTACTCCTCGAAACCCGCTTCCCGCTGGTGCCGAATGGCCAACACCAGCACCACATCGTCGGCCTCAATGAAATCATAAAGGGCGACATAGCCAGTACGTCCACGCGAGATAACCATCTCGCGCAAACCCTGTTCACCCTGGCGGCCAATCAAGGGATGCCGCCCAAGGATGGCCACGGCATCCTGAATAATAGCCAGCGTCTCGAAAGCCAGCGCCCGGTCGTCCTCGGCAAGGAAATCAGCCAGCCTTTCCAGGTCGGCAACCGCGCGTTCGGAATAGACTACTTGCGCCATGAAACGGCCTTGGGACGCGAGACATCCTCTCCCCGCAGGCGGCCTTCAAGATAGGCATGAACATCACCCACCGGGTAACCCATGCCGCTGAGCAGCATGTCATTGCGCGCCGCCAAGGCCTCATCGACAAAAGCTGCGCGCCGTTCAGCCGCCGACGTCATCCGTTCGATAGCATCGAGCATGAAGGCGTGAGGGCTGGTTCCTTTGGCTTTGGCCGCGCTGACAACACGGTTTTTCAGCGCTTCGGGGAGTTTGAGGGAAGTCGTTGACATTGGAAGCTCCTTTTCTAGTGTCACCAAAGTAACACCTGGCAACTTAAAGATCAAGCCCCTCGATTCGCCGTGCGATCAGGGCGCAATTGGCAACGGCGGCTGAACCACCGCCGGTTTTTTCCGCTCGTTCAATTCGTAGCTCACCCGGATCAGCACCCGGCTCTTCACCGCCCGGCCACTTTTTTGCGCTGGCGCAAAGCGCGCATTGCGAAAAGCCGCCAGTGCCGATTCCTCGAAAATTCCCTCGGGGTTCGCTTCCATCACTGTGGCCTCTTTCACCACCCCGGTCTCGTCGATAAGCAACAGCAGCACCACTTTGCCGTCCACCCCTAGCTCCACCCCTTTTTCCGGGTAGGCGGGCTTGATCAGGTTCAGCGCGACGGGATGCACGTCCACCTGTTTGGCCGGATACCAGGTGGGATCTTCGAGCAGGGGCATTTCAAGCGCGGGCAGCGGAGAGGCTGGAGGCTCGGCGGCAACCGAAGCCGGTTTGGCGGGCTGCAACGCCACACCCTCCTCTCGATGCACCACCTCGACCGCAGCCGGCTGTTTCGCAAGCTTAACCGCCAACTCAGCCGAAATTTTTTCCTTGCTCTCCGCTTCCGTCACCCGCTCGACCCGCACCTCCATCACTCGATGCGCCCCGCCCTCCTGCCTGGCCGCCTTGACCTGCACCCCCAGAATCAATGCCAGATGCAGCACCAACGACGCCGCCAGCACCAGGATCAGCCTTCCTGCTGGATCAAGATCGCGAAGCTTAATAAGATCGGGGTTGAATTCAGTCATACCGCCATCAGTATAAACGGCAGAGAAGAGAATTAAAAAAGGGGGCACATGGCCTCCCTTTAAATATGGGCTAAAGCGCCCGTTAATCGTGGACAATATTCGCGATTAACTGGGCGCCACCTTTTGACAACATCAGAACTTCACGGTTACGCCGGCATAGATCGAACGCCCCATGCCTGGAACAGCGGTGCCATAAGGGGAGCCCCCGGTCGGCGGCATGGTCATCCCCTGCCCCACATACGCCCCGCCCAAAGGAAGGTCGTAGAGTCTGTCGAAGACATTCTCTATGCCTACATCAAATCGTGCCTGTTTCCACGTATAGCTGCTGCGCAGGTTCAGTAAGCCGTAGCCTGAGGTTTTAAGCTCGTTGCGAATTTGCGACACGTCATCCTTGGCGTCTACCAACTGGACTTCTGCGGTGTTGGTCCAGCTGCCAAGGCGCTGCACGACAGCCAGTTTCGCGTTCAGCGGCATCATGTTGTAGAGATTGTCGTCTGTGCCGCTCGTGGTCTTTCCGTTGACATAGTTCAGCATGCCTGTCGCCGTGAAACTGCCGTAGCCGGTATTTTTGGCCAGCGGGAAATAGCCGGAAACATCCAGGCCATAGAGGCGAGCGTCCTGGTTGGCGTACTTGAGAAACACAAAGCCAGTAGACGTGGCCGAGCTTGGCAAACGCTGTGCATTGATGTAATCCTGCACGTAGGTGTAGTAGGGCGTGACTTTCAGCCCCCATTTCTCCCGGGCTGCGTCATGCCAGTCAGCAGTGACGCTGAGGGTATTCGCAACTTCCGGCTTCAGGTCCAGGTTGCCCACGTAGCCGTTGCCATCGCCGACCATGTTGATCATGTTCATGGCCATGCCGCCGGTCGACCAGGCAAAGCGCTCATAGAGGTTGGGCGAGCGCGTTTTCCGGGCATAGCCGAACTCATATGTTTTGCTGCTATCCACCGTATAGCGCGCCAGCGCGGTCATGTCCCAGTTGTTGTCGGTGCGGCTGCGGTCGCGGGCATTGAAGGCATTCCGATCAGCGTCGTAGGTAGCGGAGGAAGGAGGAGTATTGTTCTTATACCCCTGCACGGTACCCGTATCCATCTTCACCGTTTCGCTGCGCACGCCTAGCTGACTCAGCCATTGCGGACTCCAGCGCGCTTCCCATTCGGTGAAGACAGCCAGGCGGTCGCGCTCGCCATTGTTGATGCTATCAAATCTGTCCGGGTACATGCCGCCATTACCGGATGGCTCCCACCAGTCACTGAAACGATAACGCTGGTATTCGCCGCCCACCCTGATGGTATCTCGTGCGGAAAGCAGGATATCTGCCTTTACCAGCGCACCGGTGTTTCTCCCTTCCGTATCCATCGGCATGCCCGGCGCAGCAATCGTTTGGGATGGTGAATTCAGATACCAAAATACCTTGTCTTCCAGGAAGTTCATCTTGTGCCGCGTATGTTCTCTATAGGCGCGGGCTTCCAGTGTGCCCCAGTCATACTGGCCCTTGTAGCGCAGATTGACCTGCGAACTGTCGTTGGCGGTCATGTCCATGCGCTGGTTCGGAAAACCCTGGTAGGGAATGTCCTGAATGCCCAGCTTGAGCTCAACCAGATGGTTTTCATTGCGCAATGCAAACTTGAGGGACTGGTTCGTCGATTTGTACATGGACGCCCCGACCTCGTTGCCGGGCAGCCATTTGGTCGAATTGACCATAGATTGACCGGCATCGGTAAAAGCCAGGCCTGCCGGCTTGAAGTCGCCACCGGCCTTGTAGTTGCCGGATTCCGTGGTGGAGCCGCTGTAGGTCAAGCTCATCTTGTCGCTGGCGACCGTGGCAGAAATATTGCCGCCTGTGGCATTGCCGTTGCTGCGATAGAAGGCGCCAACCTGGCCCTTGGTCAAGGTTCCCTGCCCTGCCGCGGCAAACTCCGGCGCTAAAGAATTAACCTGAATGGCGCCGCCGATGCTGTCGCCGCCGACGCTCACCGGGGCAATGCCGCCAAATACCTGAATACTGCCCACGCTGGACGGGTCGATGTAGGAAAGCGGCGGGTTCATGTGGTTGCCGCAGGCGGAAATCAGGTCCATGCCATCGACCTTGATGCGCAGACGATCATCCGCCAAGCCTTGAATCACCGGCAGGCTGGAAACGCCGCCGGCGCTGTACAGGCTGACGCCGGGCACGTCCCTGAGGAGGCTGGCGGTATCGCTGGTGGAAGACCGCATCGGGGCAAGGCTTGCCTCACCTAAACTGGAAGCGCCGAAAGCGGGCTGGGTGTCGATTTTAGAAGCGCTGACGACGACTTCTTCCAGTTTCGTCGGTTTCGCGTCATCGGCGGCCAGCGCAAAGTGGCAAGGCATGATGGCAGCCAGCGAGGCGGCCAGGATACGGGGTTTGAACTCCATTTTTTTATTGCTCCCTGGGTTTGACGATAAGAAAATCAGAGGATGCTAATGCAATCGCCGTGCCAGGAAAAAATTCAGGAAAATCAGATGGGGTCACCGTGCATAGCCGTTTTATTTCGCACGGTTCGTGCGATAAGGCGCGGTTTGCACGCCTCTCATTTCACCAGCGTTTTCGCCGCCAACCCGGCCAGCTTGACGCTCGTCGCAGGGCTCCCTGCCGCCTGCTTGAGATCGGCGATTTTTTCGTCCGCATGGGGGCGGGAATCCTCATAGGCCAAATGCAGTTCCTCCTGCCGGCGCATCTCGGCGAGCTGCGCCTGCCACTTTTCCATCTGCGCGTGGTTGTGGCGGTGGGCACGGCGATTCATGGTGTACCATTTCTGGGCTTCGCTTTCGCTTTGCTTCACCCCTTCGCCGTTGAGGTACATCGAGCCGAGGTAGTACTGCGCCTGCTTGTCCCCCTGCTCCGCAGCCATGCGGAACCATTTCGCCGCCTCGGCGTAATCCTGCTTCACGCCGTCGCCGCTGTAATACATGACGCCGAGGTTGTACTGGGCATCGGCCTGGCCCTTTTCCGCCAGCGGCTGCCACAGCTTGACGGCTATACGATAATCGCCCTGACGGTGGGCTGCTGCGGCGCGCTCGAAGTCGCCACCGCCAGCCTGGGCGGAAACGGCGGTCAAACCCATGGCACATACCAGCAGCACTGCGTAGAGAGGGGAAACTTTGCGGGATTTCATTTGTTTGCTCCTGTGGTTGAGAAAAACAAACTCAACATGAGCAGGAACTATGCCAGAAAATAAACCATTAATATTCAAACTCTTGGGGTGAACGCACGGGAACCGCACCGTGTGACAGTGCGCAAATTGCGGGATTTGGCACGCCGGTGGCGACGTGGACGTCACATGTAGCCGCGCAGCTACAACTGATCCGACCGGCTCACCGGCGTGGTGACGAATCCCAATTTGGTGATGCCGACGCGCTGCAGCACCGCCAGCACCTGGGCGACGCGACCGTAGCGCACGGACTCGTCGGCATGAATCTGGACGTTGGGGTCGGCATCCTGGGCGGCGATTTTCTTCATCTCGGCCTCCAGGGTTTCGAAGTGGATCAGGCGCTGATCGATGAACACGCCGCCCTGGGCGTCGATCGCCATCTGGATGGTGCGGGTCTGTTTCACCGGCGACACCGCCGCGGTCTTGGGCAGGTTGACCTTGACCGCCTGCATCAACAGCGGCGCGGTGACGATAAACACGATCAGCAGCACCAGCATCACGTCCACCAGCGGCGTGACGTTGATCTCGCTCATCGCGGTCTGTTCGGAACGGGTATTCATGGCCATATCGATTCAAGCCTTATCGGTAACTAAAGCAATCTAACCGCAGAGGCGCAGAGACGCAGAGGATCATGGGTTACCACAATTTTCT
>JAIOJM010000146.1 GCA_019911785.1 Sulfuricella sp.
TTCAGTCGTCGCAGCAGAATTGGCCAACCGTTCTATAGATCGTTTGGCTGCATGATTCAGGCGACAACTATCTTGACACGCGCCGGTATAGCCCCGAGGCGAGCCATTCAGCACCACCCCGGAACCGCCTACTTTCGCCTCCCCTGCCCCCCCTTACACAGGCACCCGCATTGCTTCGTTGATGATCACTGAGGCGCAATTTGAAGCTTCCTGCAACGATTTAGTCGAGAGGTGGGCGTAGCGTTGCGTCACCTTAGGATCGGAATGCCCGAGGATATGCTGAACTTCGTAAAGGCTGCGGCCTGCGTTAATCAGCAGCGTTGCATGGGCGTGCCTTAGGTCATGTAACCGTAGATTTGGCAGCTCTGCATCCTTGCGTAGACGCTCCCATACCTTGTGCACGTTAACAAATGGCTTGCCGGTCTTAACATTGATAAAAACATGCTGAAATTTCCCTTCTGTTTCCAATTGTGAGAGTACGGAAATTGCGGCATCATTGAGCGGAATAGACTTGACCCGCTTGCTTTTCGCGGTAGCGGCTGGAATACGCCACATGCGATTCTGAAGGTCGATGTTTTTCCATTCAGCCAATAATGCCTCCATTAACCTTGCCCCGGTACTGAGCAAGAAAAGCGCGATCTGACAAATTGGCCGATTTTCATCCGTACGCAACACCGTCAGCAAACGTTGCAACTCGGCATCGCCAAGACTGTTCTGAACCTTGTTGTCTTCGTTGAACAAATTCACCCGAGCAAGTGGATTCTGCTCCAACATGTCCCATTCCACGGCAATGTTCAGGGCATACCGCAGCAGCTTAACGTGGTGATCGCAGGTAGCACCCGACAAGCCACCAGCCTTGAGTTTGCTGTGAAATGACTGGGCATGGTGCTTCGTGATCTGGTCCAGGCGGAGATGTCCGAATTCTTCCTTCAGCCTAAGCCGGAACATAGCTTTGGCGTTACCGATTCCATTGGGGATGCTCAAACAGACAAAAAAACCATTACCTTTGGCTCTAGCCCAAAGTTGCAAGAAGAAACTATTCCCAGAAATTTCAAACCATTTCGTGAGGTTCTTCGTACCAAAATCGCTGTTTTTGCTGGTGGAAGAAACGTAAGCCAACAACAGATTGCAGAGCAGGTTAGGCAGCGACTAATCAATATTGTAAGCGATGCTATCTAGAAGAATAGACTGGTCTTGATTGATTCTTGTCCCTCATCAGAACTCACAAATGCAAAAAGGCCACCCCGAAGAGTGACCTATTGCATTATTATGGTGGGCCCGCACGGACTTGAACCGTGGACCAAAGGATTATGAGTCCTCTGCTCTAACCAACTGAGCTACAGGCCCAAAAACTCTATGCTACGCCTACCTGGATCAGACCTCGTGATCCAGGAAGCTGCGCAAGCGCTCGGAACGGGACGGATGGCGCAGCTTGCGCAGGGCCTTGGCTTCGATCTGGCGAATACGCTCGCGGGTGACGTCGAACTGCTTGCCGACTTCCTCCAGGGTGTGGTCGGTATTCATCTCGATGCCGAAGCGCATGCGCAGCACTTTGGCTTCGCGCGGCGTGAGCGATTCCAGCACTTCCTTGGTGGCTTCGCGCAAGGAGGCGTACAGCGCCGCGTCGGCCGGAGCCAGTGTGGTCGAGTCCTCGATGAAGTCGCCCAGGTGGGAATCCTCGTCGTCGCCGATCGGGGTTTCCATGGAGATCGGCTCCTTGGAAATCTTGAGGATTTTGCGGATCTTCTCCTCGGGCATTTCCATCTTGGTCGCCAGCTCGGCGGGGTCGGGTTCCTGCCCGGTTTCCTGCAGGATCTGCCGCGAGATGCGGTTCATCTTGTTGATGGTCTCGATCATGTGCACCGGGATGCGGATGGTGCGCGCCTGGTCGGCGATGGAACGCGTGATCGCCTGACGGATCCACCAGGTGGCGTAGGTCGAGAACTTGTAGCCGCGGCGGTATTCAAACTTGTCCACGGCTTTCATCAGGCCGATGTTGCCTTCCTGGATCAGGTCGAGGAACTGCAGGCCGCGGTTGGTGTATTTCTTGGCGATGGAGATCACCAGGCGCAGGTTGGCCTCGATCATCTCGCGCTTGGCGCGACGCGCCTTGGCTTCGCCGGTGGACATCTGGCGATTGATTTCCTTGAGATCCTTGATGGGTATCCGCACCCGCCCCTGCAAATCCAGCAGGCGCTGCTGCTGGTCGACAATGGCGTGCTGGAAACGCGTCAGCTTCTCGCTGTAGGGCTTCTTGGTGGCGATTTCCGTCAACACCCAGTCCGGGTTGTTTTCGTTGCCGGGGAAAGTCTTGATGAAATGTGGGCGCGGCATGCCGGATTTGGTCACGCACAATTCCATGATCTCGCGCTCGTAGCTGCGTACTTCTTCCACCAGGGAACGCAGGCTTTCACACAGAAATTCCACCTGCTTGGCAGAAAAACGGATGGACAGCAGCTCGCTTGAGACCTGTTCCTGCCATTCCTTGTAGCCCTTGGCCCTGGGGCCTTTCTTCGCCAGCGATTGCTGCATCTTGTCGAATGCCTTGCGGATCACGGCGAAGCGCTCCAGCGCATCAGCCTTGAGCTGGGCCAGATTGGCCGCTGCCACCGCAGCGCCTGCTTCTTCTTCCTCTTCTTCCGTCAGCTCCTCTTCCTCTGCCGCCGCTTCCACGACAGAAGCCGCCAAATCCTCGGCAAGTTCTCCATTCGCGTTCATCAAGCCGTCGACCAGCTCGTCCACACGCATTTCGTCGCGCTCGACCTTGTCGGCCAGCGCAAGAATCTCGGCGATCGTGGTCGGGCAAGCGGAAATCGCCTGCACCATGTGCTTCAGACCATCCTCGATACGCTTGGCGATTTCAATCTCGCCCTCACGGGTAAGCAGCTCCACCGAACCCATCTCGCGCATGTACATGCGCACCGGATCGGTGGTGCGGCCGAAATCGGAGTCCACGGTGGAAAGCGCCGCCTCGGCCTCTTCCACGACGTCCTCGTCGGTCACAGCGGGCGTAGCATCGGACATGAGCAGGGCTTCCGCATCCGGCGCCTCGTCGCACACGGAAATCCCCATATCGCCGATCATGCTGATGATGCCCTCGATCTGCTCGGCATCGAGCATGTCGTCCGGCAGGTGGTCGTTTATCTCGGCATAGGTCAGGTAGCCACGCTCCTTGCCCAGCACGATCAGGTTCTTCAGGCGCATCCGTCGCGCATCGACGTCACTCATGCGTGATTCGGGCTTGTCGTTTTCAGTCACCATAACATTCTGTTCCAGCAAAGGATTTCGTTGCAAAAAAGTGCTAAATTATATACTACTTTTGGGTGGACTGGCCACTTTTTGTCGAAGCGGAGCCACCCTGCAGCAAGCGCTGCAACTCCTGTTTCTCTTCCGGGGACAGCCCCTGCACACGGGAGAGAGCAAGCAGCTCGTCGATCCGCCGCTGACGGCCGGATTTTTTCAACTGCTCCAGCGCGCCGGCGAACTCCTCCGCCACTTCGAATTCCTCGTCCCACTGGAGAATCTCGCCCGACACCTCGCTCAACAAAGCCTCATGAGCCGTGCCACGAAAACGCTCCAATACGGCCACCGTCGTCATCGGCTGTGAATGGCCGCCGGCGACGAGACCAAGCAGTGCCGCCAAGGTCTTCAGCTCTTCCGATCCTTCGCCCAGCAGGCCCATATCGAACTCCGCCCCCAGTTCGGGCTGGAAAAGCAGCAACTGCAGCAGCTTTCTGGCCAGCGAGGGCGGCTTGCGGGAATGCCGGGGGGGCATACGCGCAGCAGCGGGTTTTACCGTCGATTTGACCGGGATCAGTCCCTCTAGTTCATTCCGCGAAACCCCAGCCAATTCCGCCACACGCTGCTGCAGCATCAGGCGCAGCGCCGGCGCTGCCACCTGCTGCACCAGGGGCTGCGCCAGCTTGAGAAAGTGCGCCCGCCCTTCCATGCTTTGCATGTCCACTCCGGCGGCCAGTTCGCGCAGGAGGAACTCCGACATCGGCATCGCGCTTTCGAGCAACGCCTCGAATGCCGCCTTCCCTTCCTTGCGTATGTAGCTGTCGGGGTCCTCGCCCTGGGGCAGGAACAGGAACTTGATGCTTTTTCCGTCGCCCACCAGCGCCAGGCTGTTTTCCAGGGCGCGCCACGCCGCCTTGCGCCCCGCCGTGTCGCCGTCGAAACAGAACACCACGTTATCGCTCTGCCGCAACAACTTTTGCACGTGCACCGGAGTGGTCGCGGTGCCCAGCGTTGCCACCGCATATTCGACCCCGTGCTGCGCCAGCGCCACCACGTCCATGTAGCCTTCCACCACGATCACTTTGCCGGCGGCGCGGATCGCCTGGCGCGCCTGGAACAGGCCGTACAGCTCACGGCCTTTCTCGAACAGCGGCGTTTCCGGAGAATTCAGGTACTTGGGCTCTCCCGTTTCCAGCACCCGCCCGCCGAAGCCGATCACCGCACCCTTCTGGTTGAGGATGGGAAACATGATACGGTCGCGGAAACGGTCGTAGCGCTTGCCCTCGCCCTCGATCACTAGCCCCGCCTGCACCAGGGACTTTGCCTGGTAATCGGGAAAAACCGTGGCGAGGTTTTGCCAGCCTCCCGGCGCATAACCGACGCCGAAGCGTGCCGCGATTTCACCGGAAAGGCCGCGCTTTTTCAGGTAAGCGATCGCCACTTCCGAGCGCTTCAGTTCATCGCGGTAGTATTGGGTCGCATGCTGCATGGCCTCGGACAGGGCGTCAAAACCGCCCTCTGCCTTGTGCTCATAACGCCCGGATTCCTCCTTCGGCACCGTCAGGCCGGCGCTTCTGGCCAACTCCTCCACCGCCTCGACGAAACCCAGACCCTGATGCTCCATGACAAAGCCGATGGCGCTGCCATGCGCGCCGCAACCGAAGCAATGATAAAACTGCTTGGTGGGGCTAACCGAAAAAGAAGGGGATTTTTCGCTGTGGAACGGGCAGCAGGCGACATAGTTCGCGCCCGCCTTCTTGAGCGGGACGTAGCGGTCCACCACGTCGACGATATCCAGGCGATTGAGAAGATCCTGGACGAAGGACTGCGGAATCATGAACCCCCTGCTAAACCGAAACGGCACCGCCCGTCATTGATGCGGGAAGTCGGAAACAACAGTCGGACGGGTGAAACTCAGGAGATGAGGCGCCTAGCCGCCCAGCTTGGCCTTGATCAGGGCGGACACCTTGCCCATGTCGGCACGTCCGGCCATTTGCGGCTTGACGATCGCCATGACTTTGCCCATGTCCTTCACGCCGGCAGCCCCGGAGGAAGCGATCGCGGCGACCACCAGCGCCTCGGCCTCGACGTCCGTCAGGGGCTGCGGCATATAGCCCTGCAGCACCGACACCTCGAACTTCTCGGTGTCGGCCAGATCCTGCCGTCCAGCGGATTCGAACTGGGAAATGGAGTCGCGCCGCTGCTTGAGCATTTTCTCGATCACCGCGACCACCTGATCATCGGAGAGCTCGATACGCTCGTCCACCTCGCGCTGCTTGATCGCGGCCATGAGCAGCCGGATCGCCGAAAGGCGTGACACATCCTTGGCACGCATCGCCGATTTCATATCCTCGGCGATTTGAAGCCTAAGACTCATTGCTCAGTAGAGCTTGGGGGGGAGCGTCTGGCCGCGCAGGCGCTTGAAGTGGCGCTTGACGGCAGCAGCCATCTTGCGCTTGCGCTCGGCGGTGGGCTTCTCGTAAAACTCGCGGGCACGCAGTTCGGTCAGCAGACCGGTTTTTTCCACGGCGCGCTTGAAACGGCGCAGGGCCACATCGAACGGTTCATTTTCCTTGACGCGTACACTCGGCATGAGCAAACCACCTTCTAAATTAGTAATGAGTTTTGGAGTAAATCGATAATTATATCGGCTAAATCGTCTTTTTCATAGCCAAATTTACCGCTGCCCGCAAAACCGCTATGATGGCGGCCTTATGCTCGTCCTCGGAATCGAAACCTCCTGCGATGAAACCGGCGTTGCCCTGTACCATACGGAGCGAGGCTTGCTTGCTCATGCGCTGCACTCTCAGGTGGCGATGCACGCCGAATATGGCGGGGTGGTGCCGGAACTCGCTTCGCGTGATCACATCCGGCGCGTCCTGCCGCTGACCCGGAAAATCCTGCTAGAGGCGGGTTGCACCCTGAACGATATCGAGGCCATCGCCTATACCGAAGGTCCGGGACTGGCCGGGGCGCTGCTGGTCGGTGCCAGCATTGCCGCCGCGCTCGGATTCGCGCTCAGGGTGCCGGTCATCGGCATCCACCATCTCGAAGGCCACCTGCTCGCGCCGCTGCTCGAACCCGATCCGCCGGCCTTTCCGTTTGTCGCCCTGCTGGTTTCCGGCGGCCACAGCCAGCTGATGAAGGTTTCCGGCATCGGCGCCTATGAAACCCTGGGGGAAACCCTGGACGATGCCGCCGGCGAAGCCTTCGACAAGACCGCCAAGCTGCTCGGACTGGGCTATCCGGGCGGACCGGCGCTATCCATGCGGGCCGAGCGGGGCGTGCCGGGACGTTTCAAGCTGCCGCGACCCATGATCAACAGCGGCGACCTCAATTTCAGCTTCAGCGGCCTGAAGACTGCGGTGCTGACCCTGGCCCGGCAGCAGACCCTGGATGAGCAGACCGTGGATGACATCGCCCGCGCCTTTCAGGACGCCATCGTCGAGGTGCTTGCCGCCAAATCTCTGGCTGCACTGAGCCAGAGCGGCCTGGACCGGCTGGTGGTGGCCGGCGGGGTAGGCGCCAACCGGCAGCTGCGCGAACAGCTCTCCGCGCTTGCCGCTCGCCGGGGCTTTGAGGTGTTTTATCCGAAACTCGAATTCTGCACCGACAACGGCGCCATGATCGCCTTCGCCGGCGCGATGCGGATCAAGCTTTCTCCCGCCAAGGGCTGGAAGTTCAACGTGCGGCCGCGCTGGGATCTG
>JAIOJM010000147.1 GCA_019911785.1 Sulfuricella sp.
GTGACGGTTCGCCGTTTCGTATTCGACGTGCGCGGTGTTGATGGTGATGCCGCGTGCCTTTTCTTCCGGTGCGCTGTCGATCTGGTCGTAGCCTTTGGCTTCGCCGCCAAACTTCTTCGACAGGATCGTGGTGATCGCCGCTGTCAGCGTCGTCTTGCCGTGATCCACGTGACCAATCGTGCCCACGTTTACGTGCGGCTTCGTCCGCTCAAATTTGCTTTTTGCCATGATGACTTCCTTTAAGCAACTAATCCAGAACAAAATTTATGGAGCCCATGATCGGAATTGAACCGATGACCTCACCCTTACCAAGGGTGTGCTCTACCCCTGAGCTACATGGGCATCAAACCTGTGCCACTAACACTTACTGGAGCGGGTGAAGGGAATCGAACCCTCGTCGTAAGTTTGGAAAACTTCTGCTCTACCATTGAGCTACACCCGCGTTCCGAAACAATGGACATAATGCCAAGAGCACCAAGACGAGCGTCCAACCCGTCTTCAATAATCTACTGCCACTAAAATCTGGTGGAGGGGGAAGGATTCGAACCTTCGAAGGCAGAGCCGTCAGATTTACAGTCTGATCCCTTTGACCGCTCGGGAACCCCTCCGAACGTAACCGCTAATTATGCCGGTGTTGCGCTTTCCTGTCAAACATATTTGCCGCGAATCGAATTGACTTCAGCCGCGGCATCCCGAAATCTCTGGTGCCGGCACCAAGAATCGAACTCGGGACCTTCTGATTACAAATCAGCTGCTCTACCAACTGAGCTATGCCGGCCACGCACAAAGGCGGGATTATAGGGCCTACTCGCGAGTTCGGCAAATCCAGTTGCGCTGCTTCGAACATTTTTCGCCGCCCTGCGTCAGAATTGATAAATATCAACGCACCAAAGAAGACCAGCAATCCGGCAACGAAAAGGTGGAAACCCTGGTCAGCACAGGCCTGTTTGACTTTGGCGCCTGGGGGTTTTGCGAGCGCGAATCCGCAGTAAATGCTAGAAGGGGGTCGCGCTGGGCGAGAGCAGCATCTTGAGGGATACAGATACAAGTAACAACCGCATCGTGAGCTACGACCTGCGTACAGGCCGAATCAGCGACTGGCCCGTCGCGCAGTAATTATTTTACAATTTTCAGCTGCGGTTTGCTGCGTGGAGTGGGTGGCTCGTCATCTGGCGATGGCGAAGTTGCGGCACCGGCCGATGGCGTTTCATCCACCCGGCCCCCTTCTTCTTCAACCGCAAAGGAAAGACCCTGAGCGTTTTCGCGGGCGTAGATGCTGATTACCGCATCCATAGGCACCTCGATGTCACGTGAAGCGCCATTGAAGCGAGCTGAGAACTGAATCAAATCATTGCCGATGAGAAGGTTGCGCGTAGCCCCCTGGCTGACATTCAGGACGATCTGCCCGTCTTTCGCGAACTCCATCGGCACCCGGGTATGTTTGCCCACCGCAACCACAAGGTGGGGCGTCAATCCGCTATCGGTGCACCATTCATAGATGGCGCGGATGAGGTAGGGTTTGGTGGACAGTTCGCTCACTTGCGCATGGCTTTTTCGGACGGAGTCAGCGCCTCGATGAATGCCGGCCGGCTGAACAGCCGCTCGCCGTATTTCAGCAGGGGTGCGGCCTGCTTCGGCATGGAGATGCCGTAATAATCCAGACGCCATAGCATGGGCGCAATCGCCACGTCAAGCATGGAGAACTCTTCGCCCAGCATGAACTTCTGCTTGACGAACACCGGCGCAAGCTGTGCAAGGCTGTCGCGCACCGCGGCGCGCGCCTTGTCCGCCGCCTTCTGGCTGCCATGCTCGATAGCCGCGACATGGCTGAACAGTTCCTGTTCGAAGCGATGCAGGAACAGGCGCGCCCGGCCGCGCATCACCGGGTCAGCCGGCATCAGCTGCGGGTGGGGGAAACGCTCATCGATGTATTCGTTGATGATGTTCGCCTCGTGCAGAATCAAATCGCGTTCCACCAGCACAGGCACCTGGTTGTATGGGTTCATCACCGCCAGATCTTCAGGCTTGTTGTGGATATCCACATCGATGATCTGGAAATCCATGCCTTTTTCGAAAAGCACGATGCGGCAACGCTGACTAAATGGGCACGTAGTGCCGGAATAAAGTGTCATCATAGGTTTTTTGCTACTAATAGTGGTAGACATGTGTATATTGGCGAATCCGCGTGTCCGGGACTGGAATCCAGCTATCGGAATGAACGGCTTGCCGAGGGGAACATCCCCTGTGCGCTCCGGCCAATCGGCTCATACTAACATTTTATCGAGACGATTTACTAGAGCCCAAAGCGGAAACGGGCCATAGTGGCCCGTTTCCGCTGATTCAGGCGATGTTTTGCCTGATCACACCCGCTTAATGAATATCCTTCCAGAACTCCTTCTTCAGGTAATAAGCCACCACGAAGAAGATACTCAGAAAGAGCAGAACCACGATGCCCAGTTTCATGCGTGTCGTCTTTATTGGCTCGCCCATAAAATCCAGGTAATTCACCAAATCCGCCACCATGCCATCATACTCCGCCGGCGTCATTTTGCCCGGCTTGGCCAGCACCAGCTTCTGGGTTTCATGCTCGCCGTGCTTCTCCACGTGTAGCACCTGCTCGCCCTGGAACTCATACAGCACGTGCGGCATACCCACCTTGTCGAAGGCCACGTTATTCCAGCCGGTCGCCCTGGTTTCGTCGCGGTAGAAACCGCGCAGATACGTGTAGAGCCAATCCACCCCGCGTGAACGGGCGATCACGGAAAGATCTGGAGGCGCGGCGCCGAAAGCTGCCAGTCCATCCTTCTTGCTCATGCTGTTGGTCATGGCTTCGCCCACCTTGGCACCGGTGAAGATCAAGTTGTCCTTGATCTGCTGCTCGGTGAGACCAATGTCCTGCAGGCGGTTGTAACGCATCGCCTGGGCGCCGTGGCAAGACAGGCAGTAGTTGACGAAAGTTTTCGCGCCGCGCTGCAACGACTGCTGGTCGCTCAGTTTGGCAGGCGCCTTGTCCAGATGGATGTCGCTGGAGGCGAACGCCATCGTCGAAGCCAGCAGGCTTATGAGAAACAGACTCTTTTTCATTATCCTGTCACCCTTTCCGGTACGGGTTTGCATTTGTCGATTTTGGTGTACCACGGCATCAGCAGGAAGAAGCCGAGATAAACTGTGGTCAGTATCTGCGAAAGCAGCGTGTACAGCGGCGTAACCGGCAGCATACCCAGATAGCCCAGACCGATGAAGCTGATCACGAACAGCGTCAGCGCAGTCTTGTAGATTGGGCCGCGATAACGGATCGACTTGGCTGGTGCACGGTCAAGCCAGGGCAGGAAGAATATGATCACGACCGCTACGCCCATCGCGATCACGCCCGGGAACTGTGAGCCGAACATCGGCGGCACAGCGCGCAGGACCGCATAGAACGGCGTGAAGTACCATACCGGCGCAATGTGCGGCGGCGTCTTCAGCGGATCCGCGGGGAAGAAATTGTTATCCTCGATGAAATATCCGCCCAGGTCGGGCGCGAAGAACACAATCGCCGAGAACACCATCAGGAACACCACCACCCCGACAATATCCTTCACCGTGTAGTAGGGGTGAAAGGGAATGCCGTCGAGCGGGATGTGAGTAACCGGATCCTTATGCTTCTTGATCTCGACGCCATCCGGATTGTTCGAGCCCACTTCGTGCAGCGCGATGATATGCGCCACCACCAGACCGATCAGCACCAGCGGCACGGCGGCCACGTGGAAGGCGAAGAAGCGGTTCAGCGTGGCGTCGGAGATCACGTAGTCGCCGCGAATCCAGATCGACAGGTCCGGACCGATGAACGGCACGGCAGCGAACAGATTGACGATGACCTGCGCACCCCAGTAGGACATCTGCCCCCACGGCAGCAAGTAGCCCATGAAGGCTTCCGCCATCAGGCACAGGTAGATGAGCATGCCGAAAATCCAGATCAGCTCGCGCGGCTTGCGATAGGAACCATAGATCAGGCCGCGGAACATATGCAGATACACCACCACGAAGAACATCGAGGCGCCGGTGGAATGGACATAGCGAATCAGCCAGCCCCAATCCACGTCGCGCATGATGTACTCGACGGAATAGAAGGCCAGGGCCGCATCCGGCTTGTAGTGCATGGTAAGGAAAATACCGGAGACGATCTGAATGACCAGCACCAGCAATGCCAGCGAGCCGAAGAAATACCAGAAATTAAAGTTCTTCGGTGCGTAATACTCGGAAAGGTGCTCTTTCCAGAGCTTGGTCAGGGGGAAGCGGTCGTCCACCCACCCCAGCAAACGTGTCAGGCTATTCATCTATCAGGCTCCCTTGCTGTCGTCGCCAACCAGGATACGGTTGTCGCTCAAATACTTGTAGGGCGGAATCACCAGGTTGGTCGGCGCGGGAACACCTTTGTACACGCGCGCCGCCAGATCGAAGCGAGAACCGTGGCAGGGGCAGAAAAAGCCGCCTGGCCAGTCGTCGCCTAGGCCACTTACGGGGCCGGCCTTCATTTTCTCGGAAGGAGAGCAGCCAAGATGAGTACAGATACCCACCGCCACCAGGATATTTGCGTGCTCCGCGCGTGAACGCGTCGCATTCTGGCAGTACTTCGGTTGCTGTTGCGCTTCCGATTTGGGATCAACCAGCTTGTCGTCATGATTCGCCAGCAAATCCATCATTTCCTTGGTGCGGTTCACGATCCATACCGGCTTGCCTTGCCATTCGACATTCAGGATCATGCCCGGCTCGACCTTGCTGACATCCACTTCCACCGGCGCACCGGCTGCCTTGGCTCGCTGGCTTGGCATCCAACTCGCGAGAAACGGAACAGCGACCCCGACCGTCGCAATTCCACCGACCACAGTCGTAGCAGCAATCAGAAACCTCCGTTTACCGCGATCCACTTCATTTTGGCTCATACACTGAATCCCCGTTTTCTTGGAAACTTCAACGGCACGCCCGATATTAAGCACTCCAGCCTCAATACCGGCGGCGCCAGATAAAATAATCTGCCGCGAAACATTCCGGATAATCACATCCGAAAATCTTTCTTGGGACATAAAAGTTGGCAATTGTAACCAATTTTTCTGAAAAACTTAAATCCATTTATTGGACCTTCTTGGCAACAAAACTGCAACACATTGTTTATTATGTATTAATATACAAATCTGCCGAAGCTATACCGGGTTGTCAATATCGACAAACCGATGGCTGATGCCGAATTCCTGGGCCAGATGTGCGCCCAGCGCCTGCACTCCGTAGCGCTCGGTAGCGTGATGGCCCGCCGCAATGAACGCAACTCCCGTTTCGCGCGCGAGATGGACGCACTGCTCCGAAATCTCGCCGGTGAGAAAAGCGTCCACGCCAAGCCGGATCGCCTCCTCGAAGTACCCCTGGGCTGCACCGCTACACCAGGCGATGCGCCGTATCACCCTGCCCCCATCGCCGATAATCAGCGGCGTACGGCTCAGGGCTCGCGCTACCCTTTCACCCAGTTCGCAAAGCGGCAGCGCATCGGAGAGCACGCCATGACAAGCGATGTTCTGCTCACCGAACCCGCCTTCCATCACGAATCCCAGCTTTTGCGCCAGCTGCGCATTATTGCCCAGCACTGGATGCGCATCGAGCGGAAGATGGTAAGCCAGCAGGCTGACATTGTGGCGCAACAGCAACTCGATCCGGGCGCGTTTCACCCCCGCAATACGGGCATCCTCATTTTTCCAGAAATAGCCGTGATGCACCAGGACCGCATCCGCACCCGCAGCGACCGCCGCCTTGAGCAAATCCAGGCTGGCCGTCACCCCGCTCACCAGGCGAAAAACCTCGGGCCGCCCTTCTACCTGCACCCCATTTGGGCAATAATCATGGAATCGGGCCGCATCCATGAGCTGACCGGTATAAGCTTCCAGCTTGTAAAGTTCCATAAGCGCCCCAAGTTGAATTCTGGACGACACGCTGCTTGCCGCACATGATAAAACGCAATATTACCGATATCGAGAGAAAATTATGCGCAGACTCTGGCTCATTTTTGCACAAACCGCCACCATCAGTCTTGCGGCGCTATTCGTTATCACCACGCTGCAGCCGGATCTTCTGCCATGGCGCGGCAGTTCAGTGGTTACGCTACAAGAGGCCCCCTCGGGCGGTGCCGCGCAAAAGACCGGTTCATTCAGTGCGGCCGCAAAAAAAGCCATGCCTTCAGTGGTCAATATTTTTACCAGCAAGGAAATCCCCGCACCTCACAGTCCGTTCATGGACGACCCCCTGTTCCGCCGCTTTTTCGGCGACCGTTTCGATGGCGAACCACAACGTGCGTCCAGTTTGGGCTCGGGCGTGATCGTCAGCCCGGATGGCTATATTCTGACCAACCACCATGTCGTCGAGGCCGCCGACGAGATCGAAGTGGCCCTCGCTGATGGCCGAAAAAGTTCGGCCAAAGTCGTTGGCACCGATCCCGATACCGATCTCGCCGTACTAAAAATCGAACTGAAAAATCTGCCTGCCATCACCTTGGGCCATGCCGAGCAACTCCAGGTCGGAGACGTGACGCTGGCGATCGGCAACCCCTTCGGCGTCGGACAGGCCGTGACGATGGGGATTGTTAGCGCCTTGGGGCGCAGCCACCTGGGCATCAACACCTTCGAAAACTTCATCCAGACCGACGCCGCGATCAACCCCGGTAATTCCGGCGGCGCACTGGTGGACGCTAGCGGCAATCTGATCGGCATCAACAGCGCAATCTATTCCCGTAGCGGCGGCTCGCTGGGCATCGGCTTCGCCATCCCGATCAGCCTCGCCAAGCAAGTAATGGAACAGATCATCCACCACGGCAGTGTAGTACGCGGCTGGATTGGGGTGGAAGTACAGGACATCACGCCAGAGCTGGCGGAAACTTTCAAAATGCGCAAAACCAGCGGCGTCCTGATCGCCGGAGTACTGCGCGGCGGCCCGGCAGATCGGGCGGGCGTCAAACCGGGAGACATCCTGCTGGAAATCGGCGGCAAACCGATCGCCGATTCAACCGACATGCTCAACCAGGTTTCCAGCCTGGAACCAGGCAAGGTCGCCGCGCTGAAGATTTTGCGCAACCAGACTGAAGCCCAGCTCCATGTCAGCATCGGAAAACGGCCGAAGGTGCGGCAGAATAACTAAGCCCGGCAGGCGCTGCTAGTCCCGCGTTTCGCCCTGCTTCTGCTCTATCGCGTCCAGCTCGCGTTCCATTTCCTCGTCACTGAGCGGCTGGTAATCCGGCTCAGCCTCGGCAACCTTTTTTTTCTCCATCATCGAGGCAACCACTATGCCCAGTTCGTACAGCAGCCAGAGTGGCACCGCCAGCATGATCTGGGACACCACGTCGGGCGGAGTAAAGATGGCGCCGATCACGAAGGCGCCGACAACCACATAGGAACGGATCTCGCGCAGCTTCTCGACGCTGACCATGCCCATCCTCACCAGCACCACCACCACTACCGGCACCTCGAAAGTGATGCCGAAGGCGACGAACAGGGTCAGGACAAAATCCAGGTACTTGTTGATATCGGTCATCACCGCCACGCCCTGCGGTGCGACCGAGGTAACAAAACCGAACACTACCGGGAACACGAAGAAATAGGCGAAAGCCATACCGCACAGAAACAGGAAAGTGCTCGCCGCCACCAGCGGTGCGATCAACCGTCTTTCATGGGCATACAGGCCGGGGGCAATGAAGGCCCATATCTGGTAGAGCACATAGGGCAGGGCGATCATGAAGGCGGCCATCATCGCCACCTTCATCGGCACAAAAAATGGCGTAGTGACGTCGGTCGCGATCATCTGGCCGCCCTTGGGCAGCGCAACGAGCAGCGGCTGCGCCAGCATGGCGTAAAGATCGCCGGCGAAGGGAAACAGGCAGACGAACACCACCCCCACCGCGATCAGCGCGCGCAGCAATCGGCTGCGCAGCTCGATCAGATGGGAGAAAAACGATTCTGAAGTTTCAGGTGTAATCACTTGGATGATGTTTCTGCTTGCTGGGGCCGCGCCGAATCCAGGCCCAACTCAAGCTGCGGCGATGCGACTGCGGGGGTTTCCGCAGGCGGCAGGGGCTGCGGCTCACCGGGCTTTTCCGCAGCCGTGCCCCCTTCAGGAACGAGCGGGGTAGCAGCCGGTGTGACGCTTTCCGCCACGCCCCTGAATTCCTGCTCGACGTGCCGGGTTTCCTCGATGATCACATGCTCGGCAGTCGAGGCCTTGGCGCGCAGATCGGCTTCGATCTTGCGCAGCTCGTCCAGCTTGAGCTGATTGTTGATGTCAGCCTTGACCTCGGAAACATAACGCTGCGCCCGACCGAACAGCAGGCCCGCGGCACGAGCCACTTTCGGCATGCGCTCCGGGCCGATGACGATCAGTGCCACAACACCGATCACCACCAGTTCGAAGAAACTGAAGTCGAACATGGCGGATTACGATACGGTCTTGTTCTTGACTTCGCCTTCGATGGTTTGGCCGGTCTGCTGCGCCGACGCATCGATCTTCGGCGTCTTTTCCTCTTCCTTGACGGCTTCCTTGAAGCTCTTCACCGCGCCGCCCAGGTCGCCGCCCACGTTACGCAGTTTCTTGGTGCCGAAAATCACCAGCACGATCACCAGTACGATCAGCCAATGCCAGATGCTGAATGAGCCCATTTCCTTCTCCTCTAGTAATTATACGTGCGACAGCTTGCCGCCGCCGATGACATGGACGTGCAGGTGGAACACCACCTGACCGCCGCCCTTGCCGGTGTTGATCACGGTCTTGAAGCCGTCTTGCAATCCCTGTTCCTTCGCCAGCACCGGCGCCAGCAGGAGGATGCGGCCGAGCAGCATTTCGTGCCCGGCATGACAGTCCTCCAGCGAGGCGATGTGCTCTTTCGGCACGATCATGAAATGAACCGGTGCTGCAGGGTTGATATCGTGGAAGGCGATAAGTTCACCATCCTCGTACACCTTGCGGCAGGGAATCTCGCCCGCCGCGATCTTGCAGAAGATGCAATCGCTCATTGCTCGCCCCTCGCGGCCTTCTCGGCAAGACCGGACAACCCCTCGCGCCGCGCCAGTTCGTCGAGCACTTCTTCCGGACGCACTCCCTGGCTGGCCAGCATCACCAGACAATGAAACCACAAATCGGCGGTTTCGTACACGATCTGCTGACGATCGCCGTTCTTCGCCGCCAATACGGTTTCTGTAGCCTCTTCGCCGATTTTCTTCAGGATAGCATCCAACCCCTTGGCGTACAGCTTGGCCACGTAGGAGCTGGTCTGGTCAGCCTGCTTGCGGGCTTCCAGGGTATCTGCCAGCCGGCTGAGTATATCGCTCATTTCTTGTAGATCTCCGCCGGGTCTTTCAATACAGGATCCACCGCCAGCCAGTTGCCCTCGTCCAGTTTCTGGAAGAAACAATGGTTGCGGCCGGTATGGCAGGCGATGCCCCCCATCTGCTCGACCTTGAGCAGCACCGCGTCCTCGTCGCAGTCGAGGCGAATCTCCTTGACCTTCTGCACATGGCCGGATTCCTCGCCCTTGTGCCACAGCTTCTTGCGCGAACGCGACCAGTACACCGCCTCGCCTCCCTCCGCCGTGAGCTTGAGGGCTTCGCGGTTCATCCAGGCAAACATCAGCACCGTCCCGCTCGCCGCATCCTGGGCGATGACCGGCACCAGGCCGTCATCCGTCCACTTCACCTTGTTCAGCCAGATATCTTTTGCGCTCATAGTCTCACTTCAATGCCGTGTTGCGCCATATAACGCTTTGCCTGCTCGACGGAATATTCACCGTAATGAAAAATGCTGGCTGCCAGCACCGCATCGGCATGGCCCTTGAGCACCCCATCCACCAGATGATCAAGATTGCCGACGCCACCGCTGGCGATCACCGGGATACCGACCGCATCCGCCACTGTGCGGGTCAACTCCAGGTTGAAACCGATCTTGGTGCCGTCACGGTCCATGCTGGTCAGCAGAATCTCGCCGGCACCCATTTGTTCCATATTTTTCGCCCATGC
Source organism: Sulfuricella sp. (assembly GCA_019911785.1). Next base: position 10,023 of record JAIOJM010000147.1, read on the forward strand.
CACCGCATCCAGCCCGGTGTCCTTGCGTCCGCCGTGAGTAAACACGTTCCAGCGCAGCGGCTCGCCCGCAACAGACACCTGCTTCGCGTCGATCGCCACCACGATGCACTGCGAACCGAAACGTGACGAAGCGTCCGCAACCAGTTGCGGGTTCTCCACTGCGGCGGTGTTGATGCCGACCTTGTCGGCGCCGGCGTTGAGCAACCGCCGCACGTCGTCGACGGTACGCACGCCGCCGCCCACGGTGAGAGGAATGAACACCTGCGCCGCCACTTCCTCGATGATATGCAGAATCAACCCGCGGTTATCGCTGCTCGCGGTGATGTCGAGAAAGGTCAGTTCGTCCGCGCCCTGCTCGTCGTAGCGGCGCGCGATCTCGACCGGATCGCCGGCATCGCGCAGCGCCACAAAATTCACGCCTTTGACGACGCGACCGTCGGTCACGTCCAAACAAGGAATAATTCTTTTCGCCAAACCCATTCTATCTCACCGCAGAGGACGCGGAGGACGCGGAGGAAAAGCAAGGTTTACCCTGCGTCCTCCGCGTCCTCCGCGGTTCAAAGTTTTTTACCTAATTCATCCGCCAGCTTCTGCGCCTCGGCGAAGTCCAGCGTGCCCTCGTAAATGGCCCGGCCGGTGATTGCACCCATGATGCCCTCGGATTCAACGGCGCACAGTTGTTTCACGTCGTCCAGATTGGTGATGCCGCCGCTGGCGATAACCGGAATGGTCAGCGCTCGCGCCAGGTTCACCGTCGCTTCGATATTCACCCCGGAAAGCATCCCATCGCGGCCAATGTCGGTATACACGATCGCTTCCACGCCATAACCCTCGAATTTCCTGGCCAGGTCAATCACGTCATGCCCGGTCACCTTCGACCAGCCGTCCACCGCCACCTTGCTGTCCTTGGCGTCGAGGCCGACGATGATCTGGCCGGGGAAAGCATAACAAGCCTCATGCAGAAAGCCGGGGTTTTTCACCGCAGCAGTACCGATAATGACGTAGCTGATACCGTTATCCAGATAGCGCTCGATGGTTTCCAGGTCGCGGATACCGCCGCCCAGCTGCACGGGGACATCGGCACCCACCGCATCGACGATGGCCCGGATGGCGCTGCCATTGACCGGCTTGCCGGCAAAGGCTCCGTTCAGGTCAACCAGGTGAAGGCGGCGCGCGCCGGCATCGAGCCAGTGCCTGGCCATCGCACCGGGGTCTTCGGAAAAGACAGTCGCCTCCTCCATCAACCCCTGTTTCAAACGCACACAGTGCCCGTCTTTCAAGTCAATTGCAGGAATAATTAGCATGATGGTTGCAGCAGTAGGATTACAATAAAAATTGGATCAGACCATGTTGGTTGCCATTCCGTTCCATTCCGCGAAATTGGCCAGCAGCTTGAGTCCCGCAGCCTGGCTTTTTTCCGGATGGAACTGCACGGCGAAAATATTGTTGCGCGCCACGGCGCAGGCGAAGGCGAAGGGATAATGGGTAAACGCCGCCACCAGTTCGGGATTGCCCGCCTCGACGTAGTAACTGTGCACGAAATAAAATCTCGCACCGTTGGCAATTCCATTCCACAAGGGATGAGACACGGCCTGATGCACCTCGTTCCAGCCGATGTGCGGTACCTTGAGGCGCTGCCCTTGGGTGTCGTGCATCGCCTCGAGCGGAAACAGCCTGACCTTGCCGGGCAGCACGCCCAAACCAGCGACATTGCCTTCCTCGCTGAATTCGAACAGGGCCTGCATACCCAGGCAGATCCCGAGGAAAGGCTTGGTCTGTGCCGCCTCGACCAGCACCTGACGCAGGCCGCGCACCTCCAGCTCACGCATGCATTCCGGCATCGCGCCGACGCCGGGGAACACCACCCGATCAGCCTGCGCAATCTCGCCAGCGTCGCTGGTCACCACGATGCGCGCAGCCGGGGCGACATGCTCCAGCGCCTTCGCCACCGAACGCAGGTTGCCCATGCCGTAATCCACTACCGCGATGCTGCTCATGTATGGCCTGTTCATGGATAACTTGGACAATTATGGGTGTGCTGGCGGGATGCGATGCAAGGCGCCGGGCGCACCGCATGGCCATTCCATGCAAGCGACCGGCAACGCCGCAGCGCGCCCGCCAGTGCGGCCAAAATGTTCAAGTTATTCATGAACAGGCCATTGCTATAGGCTACCCTTGGTCGAAGGTATGGCGCCGCCGAGGCGCGAGTCGACCTCCACCGCCATGCGCAGCGCACGGCCGAAGGCCTTGAAGATGGTTTCCACCTGGTGGTGCGAGTTCTTGCCGCGCAAATTGTCGACATGCAGGGTTACCCCGGCGTGGTTGACAAAGCCCTGGAAAAACTCCGATACCAGGTCGACGTCGAACTCGCCGATCGTACCGCGCGAAAAATCCACCGCGAACACCAGACCGGGACGCCCCGACAGATCGATCACTACGCGCGACAGCGCCTCGTCGAGCGGCACGTAGGCATGGCCGTAGCGGCGGATGCCCTTCTTGTCGCCGACCGCCTGGGCGAAAGCCTGGCCCAGGGTAATGCCGATATCTTCCACCGTGTGATGGGCATCGATGTGCAGATCGCCCTTGGCGGAAATGTCCAGATCAACCAGGCCATGCCGCGCGATCTGGTCGAGCATGTGGTCAAGGAAAGGCACGCCGCTGGCGAGTTTGGCCACGCCGGACCCGTCCAGATTGAGGGATACGCTGACCTGGGTTTCCAGGGTATTGCGGGTAACTTGAGAGGTGCGCATTGGGTCGTCGGCCGAAGTTTTTCTCATTCTAACTCAGCATGGCAAGAGGACAAAGCGGGCTGAGGCGATATCCTGCATTCTAGACCAGAATTTCTTTAAGTGCGCCGACCAGCGCCTCGCACTGCCCATCCGTCCCGACCGTGATGCGCAGGAACGGCGCGATGCGCGGCGGATTTTTGAAGTGCCGCACGATAATGCTGCGCTCGCGCAGCCTGGCGGCTAGCTCTGCGCCACCATGCTGGCCGTGGCGGGCGAAGACGAAATTGGCGGCCGAAGGCAGCACCTCGAAGCCCAGTGCCTCGAGATCGGCCACCATCCGGGTGCGGGTGGCGATCACCCTGCGGCAGGTGTCCTCGAAATAGGCGCGATCCTCGATCGCGGCGGCAGCCCCGGCAATGGCGAAACGATCCAGCGGGTAGGAGTTGAAACTGTCCTTCACCCGCCCCAGCGCCTCGATCAGATCCGGATGGCCGATCGCGTATCCCACGCGCAGCCCCGCCAGCGAACGGGATTTCGACAGGGTATGGATGACCAGCAGGTTGGGGTAGCGGTCCACCAAACCCACCGCCGACTCGGCACCGAAATCCACGTAGGCCTCGTCGACCACCACCACCGACCCGGTGTTCGCGCACAGTAAGCGCTCAATCTCGGACAGGGGCAACGGGCAACCCGTGGGGGCATTCGGATTGGGGAAGATGATGCCGCCGTTCGGCGTGAAATAATCGTCGACCCGAATCTCGAACGACTCGGTCAGCGGCAGCTGGCGGTGTGCTATGCCGTACAGGCCGCAGTACACCGGATAGAAACTGTAGGTGATATCCGGAAACAGCACCGGCGCATCATGCTTGAGCAGCGCCAGAAAAGCGTGCGCCAGCACCTCGTCGGAACCGTTGCCGACGAACACCTGGGCCGGCTTCACGCTGTAGAAGGCGGCGATCGCTTCCTTCAGCCGGTCGCTGTTGGGGTCGGGGTAAAGCCGGAGGCTGTCGCCCACCTCGCCGCGCAGCGCCTCCAGCGCCTTGGGGCTGGGCCCATAGGGATTCTCGTTGGTATTGAGCTTGACCAGATTCGGCAGCTTGGGTTGCTCGCCCGGCACATAGGGCGTCAGGTCGCGAACGACCTTGCTCCAGAAGCGGCTCATGGTGACGATCAGCCCTTCACGCGATATTCGGCGGAACGGGCATGGGCCTGCAGGCCCTCACCCTCGGCCAGCACCATCGAAATCTTGCCCAGCACCTGCGCACCGGCCTCGGACACCATGATCAGGCTGCTGCGCTTCTGGAAGTCGTAGACGCCCAGCGGCGAGGAAAAGCGCGCCGTGCGCGAAGTCGGCAGCACATGGTTGGGGCCGGCGCAGTAATCGCCCAGCGCCTCGCAGGTCTGGCGGCCCATGAAGATGGCGCCGGCGTGTTTGATTTTCTTCGTCATCGCGACCGGATCCTCGATGGAAAGCTCGAGGTGCTCGGGCGAAATGTAATTCGCGATTTCGGCCGCCTCGTCCAGATCCTTCACCTGGATCAGCGCGCCGCGCGCTTCCAGTGCGGTGCGGATGATTTCCTGGCGCGGCATCTGCGGCAGCAGTTTTTCGATGCTGGCCTGCACTGCGTCGATAAAGGCGGCGTCGGTAGCCAGCAGGATGGACTGTGCCAGCTCGTCGTGCTCGGCCTGGGAAAACAGGTCCATCGCGATCCAGTCCGGGTCGGTCTTGCCGTCGCAAATCACCAGGATTTCAGAAGGCCCGGCCACCATGTCGATCCCGACCACGCCGAACACGCGACGCTTGGCAGCGGCCACATAGGCGTTGCCGGGGCCGACGATCTTGTCCACCTGCGGCACGGTCTGCGTGCCATAGGCCAGCGCACCTACCGCCTGCGCCCCGCCGATGGTAAACACCCGATC
>JAIOJM010000148.1 GCA_019911785.1 Sulfuricella sp.
GTGACGGTTCGCCGTTTCGTATTCGACGTGCGCGGTGTTGATGGTGATGCCGCGTGCCTTTTCTTCCGGTGCGCTGTCGATCTGGTCGTAGCCTTTGGCTTCGCCGCCAAACTTCTTCGACAGGATCGTGGTGATCGCCGCCGTCAGCGTCGTCTTGCCGTGATCCACGTGACCAATCGTACCCACGTTTACGTGCGGCTTCGTCCGCTCAAATTTGCTTTTTGCCATGATGACTTCCCTTCTGTACTTAAAGAACGATTATTTCTTGTTAATAATTGCTTCGGCGACATTCTTCGGCGCCTCCGCATAATGCTTGAATTCCATGGTGTACGTCGCACGACCCTGAGTCAGCGAGCGCAGCGTGGTGGAATAGCCGAACATTTCGGCCAAAGGCACTTCGGCCTTGATGGACTTGCCGCCGCCAGCCATGTCATCCATGCCCTGGATCATGCCGCGACGGGAGGAAAGATCGCCCATCACGTCGCCCATTTTCTCTTCCGGCATCTCCACTTCCACCGCCATCATCGGCTCGAGCAGCACCGGACTGGCTTTGCGCATACCGTCCTTGAACGCCATCGAAGCCGCCATCTTGAAGGCGTTTTCGTTGGAATCGACGTCATGGTAGGAACCGTCGAACAAGGTCACTTTCACGTCCACCACCGGGAAACCGGCAAGCACGCCGTTCGGCAAGGTTTCGCGCAAACCCTTTTCCACTGCGGGGATGTATTCGCGCGGCACGGTACCGCCCTTGACGGCATCGATGAACTCAAAGCCCTTGCCGGCCTCGTTCGGGCCCATCTTGATCCAGACGTGACCATACTGGCCGCGACCACCGGACTGCTTGACGAACTTGCCTTCGACTTCGACTTCTTTCCTGATTGCCTCGCGGTAAGCCACTTGCGGCGCACCCACGTTGGCCTCGACGCCGAATTCACGGCGCATGCGGTCAACCAGAATTTCCAGATGCAACTCGCCCATGCCGGAAATGATGGTTTGATTGGTTTCCTCGTCGGTGCGCACGCGGAACGAGGGGTCTTCCTGCGCCAGACGATTCAGGGCCAAGCCCATTTTCTCCTGGTCAGCCTTGGTCTTGGGTTCCACAGCAACGTGAATCACCGGCTCGGGGAATACCATGCGCTCCAGAATAATCGTTTTGTTCAGGTCGCACAGCGTATCGCCCGTGGTCGCCTCCTTCAGGCCCACTGCCGCCGCGATATCGCCCGCGTACACTTCCTTGAGTTCTTCGCGCTGATTGGCGTGCATCTGCAGAATCCGGCCGATGCGCTCTTTCTTGCCTTTGATCGGGTTGTAGATGGTGTCGCCGGTTTTCACCATGCCGGAATAGACGCGGAAGAAAATCAGCTGACCGACAAAAGGATCGGTCATGATCTTGAACGCCAGTCCGGCAAACGGCTCGTCGTCGCTCGCCTTGCGGCTGCCGACCTCGCCATTTTCCAGCTCGCCTTGCACCGGCTTGATATCCGTCGGCGCCGGCATGTAGTCGATCACGGCGTCCAGCATCGCCTGCACGCCCTTGTTCTTGAATGCGGAACCGCACAGCATCGGCACGATTTCGCCCGCAATCGTGCGTTGGCGCAGGCCGCGCTTGATTTCGGCTTCCGACAAATCACCCTCTTCGAGGTATTTGTTCATCAACTCTTCGGACGCCTCGGCTGCGCTCTCCACCATCTTTTCGCGCCACTCGGTGGCAGTCGCCTGGAGGTCGGCCGGAATATCGCGCAGGTCGAATTTCATACCCTGGGAGGCCTCATCCCAGTAAATCGCCTTCATGCGAACCAGGTCGACTACGCCCTCGAATTTGTCTTCCGCGCCGATTGGCACCTGCAGCGGCACCGGGTTGGCTTTCAGGCGGCTCTTCATCTGGTCGTAAACCTTGAAGAAGTTGGCGCCGGAACGGTCCATCTTGTTAACGAAGGCCAGACGCGGCACACCGTACTTGTTAGCCTGACGCCACACGGTTTCAGACTGAGGCTGCACACCGCCTACCGCGCAGTACACCATGCAGGCGCCGTCCAGCACGCGCATCGAGCGCTCCACCTCGATAGTGAAGTCAACGTGGCCCGGAGTGTCGATGATATTGATGCGATGCTCGGGGTAATTGTTGTCCATCCCCTTCCAGAAACAGGTCGTTGCTGCGGAGGTAATGGTAATCCCGCGCTCCTGCTCCTGCTCCATCCAGTCCATGGTGGCCGCGCCATCATGCACTTCGCCGATCTTGTGCGATACACCGGTGTAAAACAGCACCCGCTCGGTCGCGGTAGTCTTGCCGGCGTCAATATGCGCGCTAATGCCGATGTTGCGATATCGTTCAATGGGTGTTTTACGTGCCACAGTCAAAACCTTTACTAAAACCTGATTGCCACAAAGTTCACAGAGAACAGGGAGAAAACAGCAAGCCTAAGCGCTGCGCTCCGTGTTCTCTGTGGCTAAATTAGAACCTGTAATGTGCGAATGCCTTGTTGGCTTCGGCCATACGGTGTATTTCATCACGCTTTTTCATCGCGGAACCGCGGCCTTCAGCGGCGTCCAGCAATTCGCCAGCCAGGCGGAAACCCATCGACTTCTCGCCACGCTTGCGTGCCGCATCCTTGATCCATCGCATCGCCAGAGCAGTGCGGCGAATCGGGCGAACTTCAACCGGAACCTGGTAGTTGGCACCACCGACCCGGCGGCTCTTCACTTCGACGGAAGGACGCACATTCCCCAGAGCTTGAGTAAACACTTCAAGCGGGTTCTTGCCGCTTTTCTTCTCAATCTGCTCCAAAGCGCCGTAAATAATCCGCTCGGCAACGGCCTTTTTACCTGCCGTCATCAGCACATTTACGAACTTGGAAATTTCTGCACTGCCGAATTTCGGATCAGGCAGGACTTCGCGCTTGGGAACTTCTCTACGTCTTGGCATAATTACCTCGGGTCAAATCTTTAAATTAGTTTAAGCCGCCTTCGGGCGCTTGGTGCCGTACTTGGAACGACTCTGTTTACGATCTTTCACGCCAGCGGTATCCAGGCTGCCGCGCACGGTATGGTAACGAACACCAGGCAAGTCCTTGACACGGCCGCCACGGATCAGCACCACCGAGTGCTCCTGTAGGTTATGGCCTTCACCGCCGATGTAGCTGGACACCTCGAAGCCGTTGGTGAGGCGCACACGAGCCACTTTACGCAACGCCGAGTTCGGTTTTTTCGGCGTCGTGGTGTAGACGCGGGTACAGACGCCGCGCTTCTGCGGGCTGCTTTCCAGCGCAGGCACTTTGCTCTTGGCAGGCTTGGGCTCGCGCGGTTTACGCACTAACTGGTTAATCGTTGGCATTGATAATCCATTCCTAAAAAAATAACGGGGACGGCAACCGTTGCCGTCCCGAATATATGCACTGCGCCGAAACTATAACGAGCCCGGCGCAGGAATTTAGCCGCTGCTAAAAAGACTGTGGATTCTATTTTTTCCCTGACCAAATGTCAAGCTCCCCATGCGGTTATTTCACCGCACGGGGAACCCTCAGGCCGAAAGCTCGCTGCCTTCCGGTGCGGACGGCAATTCTTCGACTACCTCCGCACCCATCACCAAACCTTGGCCCGACTTCTGCCTGCGGCGAGCAGTGTGGAAGGCCAAGCCAGTACCCGCCGGAATCAGGCGGCCAACGATGACATTCTCCTTCAGGCCACGCAGCTCGTCCCGCTTGCCCATGATCGCCGCTTCGGTCAGCACGCGCGTCGTTTCCTGGAAGGAAGCGGCGGAGATGAACGAATCGGTAGACAGCGATGCCTTGGTGATGCCCAGCAACATGTACTCGTAAACAGCCGGCTCTTTCCCCTCGACCACCATTTTCTCGTTCTCCGCCAGCACGTCGGCACGCTCCACCTGCTCGCCCTGGATGAAACGGGTTTCGCCCGGGTCCACCACGGTCACGCGGCGCAGCATCTGGCGCACGATCACTTCGATGTGCTTGTCGTTGATCTTCACACCCTGGAGGCGGTACACGTCCTGCACTTCATCGGTAATGTAGCGTGCCAGCGCTTCGACACCCAGCAAGCGCAGGATGTCATGCGGATCAGCCGGGCCGTCGACGATGCTTTCGCCCTTGTTCACCACCTGGCCGTCGTGAGCGGTGACGTGCTTGTCTTTCGGGATCAGGTATTCGCTGGCAACGCCGTCCAGATCGGTAATCACCAGGCGCTGCTTGCCCTTGGTGTCCTTGCCGAACGACACGGTACCAGTGACTTCAGCCAGCAGGCCGGCGTCCTTCGGCGAACGCGCCTCGAACAGTTCCGCCACACGCGGCAGACCCCCGGTAATATCGCGGGTCTTGGAGGTTTCCTGCGGGATCCGCGCCAGCACGTCGCCGACGTTGACCTTCTGGCCGTCCTTCACCGAAATGATCGAGCCCAGCGGGAAGGTGATGTTAACCGGCAAGTCGGTACCGGCGATCTTGATTTCCTGGCCGCTGTCATCCAGCAGCTTGACCGCCGGACGCAAGCCCTTGAACTGGGTCGCGCCGCGGCGCTTGGGATCGATCACAACCAGGGAGGACAAGCCCGTCACATCGTCGAGCTGCTTGGCCACGGTGACGCCTTCTTCAACGTTGTCAAACCGTGCGGTGCCAGCGTATTCGGTAATGATCGGGCGGGTATGCGGATCCCAGGTCGCCAGCACCTGGCCCGCCTTGGCGATGGAACCATCCGAGGCCAGCAGGGTAGAGCCGTAAGGAATCTTCTGACGCTCGCGCTCGCGGCCGTTTTCGTCGGTGATGATCACTTCGCCACTGCGCGAAATCACGATCTGTTCGTTCTTGGCGTTGGTCACGTAGCGCATGCCGGAGGCAAATCTCGCCACGCCGTTGGATTTGATCTCGACCTGGCTGGCTGCCGCCGCACGGGATGCCGCACCGCCGATGTGGAAGGTACGCATGGTCAGCTGGGTGCCCGGTTCGCCGATGGACTGCGCCGCAATCACGCCGACCGCCTCGCCCACGTTCACCTCGTAGCCGCGCCCGAGGTCGCGACCGTAGCACTTGGCACACAAGCCGAAGCGGGTTTCGCAAGTCAGCGGGGTACGCACTTTGACTTCGTCGATGCCCATCTGCTCGATCGCTTCCACCGCATCTTCGTCCAGCAACGTGCCGGCCTCGTAAACGGTCTCGCTGGTCTCCGGGTTAACCACATCCACCGCAGTGGTGCGGCCGAGGATACGCTCGCGCAACGGTTCGACCACTTCGCCGCCTTCGACCAGCGCCTTCAGCGCCATGCCTTCTGCAGTGCCGCAATCGTTCTCGGTGACCACCAGATCCTGGGTCACGTCCACCAGACGGCGGGTGAGATAGCCGGAGTTCGCGGTCTTCAGCGCCGTGTCGGCCAAACCTTTACGTGCGCCGTGAGTGGAGATGAAGTACTGCAGAACATTCAGGCCCTCGCGGAAGTTTGCCGTGATCGGGGTCTCGATGATCGAGCCGTCAGGCTTGGCCATCAGGCCGCGCATGCCGGCCAGCTGGCGAATCTGCGCCGCAGAGCCGCGGGCGCCGGAATCGGCCATCATGTAGATCGAGTTGAACGACTCCTGCGCGACCGTCTTGCCATCCCGGTCGACTACCGGCTCGGTGCCGAGCTGGTTCATCATGGCCTTGGCCACCTGGTCGCCGCAACGGCCCCAGATATCCACCACCTTGTTGTAGCGCTCACCCTGAGTCACCAGGCCGGAGGTGTACTGCGACTCGATTTCCTTGACCTCCTTCTCGGATGCGCCGATCAGCCGTTCCTTCTCCGTCGGCACCAGCATGTCGTCGACACAGATCGAAATGCCGGCGCGAGCCGCGTAGGCGAAACCCGTATACATCAGCTTGTCGGCGAAAATCACGGTTTCACGCAGGCCGCAACGGCGGAAGCTGGCGTTGATCAGCTTGGAAATTTCCTTCTTCTTCAGCGCCTTGTTGATCAGAGGGAACGGCAATCCGACGGGCAGAATCTCGGACAGCAAGGCCCGGCCGACCGTGGTCTCGTAGCGCGTGATTTTTTCGCGCTTGTTGCCTTCCTCGTCCAGCTCGTATTCCTTGATGCGCGCGGTGACCTTGGCATGCAACTCGACCTGGCGCGACTCATAGGCACGCGAGATCTCGCTGATCGTGCCGAACAGCGTACCTTCGCCCTTGGCATTGATCTTTTCGCGGGTCATGTAATACAGACCCAGCACGATATCCTGCGACGGCACGATGATCGGCTCGCCGTTGGCAGGCGACAATACGTTATTGGAGGCCAGCATCAAGGTACGCGCCTCGATCTGGGCTTCCAGCGACAGCGGCACGTGGACGGCCATCTGGTCACCGTCGAAGTCGGCGTTGAACGCAGAGCAAACCAGCGGATGCAACTGGATTGCCTTGCCCTCGATCAGTACCGGTTCGAACGCCTGGATACCCAGGCGATGCAGAGTCGGCGCACGGTTCAGCATGACCGGATGCTCGCGGATCACGTCTTCCAGGATGTCCCAGACTTCCGGGATCTCGTCTTCCACCATGCGCTTGGCCGCCTTGATGGTCGTAGCCAGGCCGAGCACTTCCAGCTTGTGGAAAATGAAGGGCTTGAACAGCTCCAGCGCCATTTTCTTGGGCAGACCGCACTGATGCAATTTCAGCTGCGGACCAACCACGATCACGGAACGGCCGGAGTAGTCGACGCGCTTGCCCAGCAGGTTTTGGCGGAAACGGCCGCCCTTGCCCTTGATCATGTCGGCGAGCGACTTCAATGGGCGCTTGTTGGCGCCGGTCATGGCCTTGCCGCGACGACCGTTGTCGAGCAGGGAATCCACCGATTCCTGCAGCATCCGTTTCTCGTTGCGCACGATAATTTCGGGCGCTTTCAGCTCCAGCAGGCGCTTCAGGCGGTTGTTGCGGTTGATCACGCGACGGTACAGGTCGTTCAGGTCGGAGGTCGCGAAGCGGCCGCCGTCCAGCGGCACCAGCGGGCGCAGTTCCGGCGGCAGCACCGGCAGCACTTCCAGGATCATCCACTCCGGCTTGATGCCGGATTTCTGGAATGCCTCCAGCACCTTGAGGCGCTTGGCGAGCTTCTTGATCTTGGTGTCGGAACCGGTTTCCGACAAATCCTTGCGCAGCTTCTCGACCTCAGCCTCGATGTTAAGGGTGCGCAACAGCTCGCGCACACCTTCCGCACCCATGCAGGCGTGGAATTCGTCGCCGTACTCTTCCACCTTGGCCAGGTAGTCGTCCTCGGTCAGCAACTGGGCGCGATTCAGCGGCGTCATGCCCGGGTTGGTCACCACGTAGGCTTCGAAGTACAGCACCCGCTCAATGTCGCGCAGCGCCACGTCCAGCACCATGCCGAGCCGCGAGGGCAGCGACTTGAGGAACCAGATATGGGCAACCGGGGAGGCCAGCTCGATGTGAGCCATGCGCTCGCGGCGAACTTTGGACTGGGTTACCTCGACGCCGCATTTCTCGCAGATCACACCGCGATGCTTGAGGCGTTTGTACTTGCCGCAAAGACATTCATAGTCCTTGATCGGTCCAAAAATCTTGGCGCAGAACAGGCCATCGCGCTCCGGCTTGAAAGTGCGATAGTTGATGGTTTCCGGCTTCTTTACTTCACCGTAGGACCAGGAGCGGATTTTCTCCGGAGAAGCCAGAGCGATCTTGATCGCTTCGAACTCTTCTTCCTGGGTAACCTGTTTAAATAAATCGAGCAGTGCTTTCATGTCGTTCCTCCAGTGAGGGTTTAGGAGTGAGTATCTGTAGTGCCGAATTCATTCGGCCATGTGCGAATGAATTCGCACCTACGCCTCACTCCTCACTACCAAATCAATAGCGTTCCAAGTCGATATCAATGGCCAGCGAGCGGATTTCCTTGACCAGCACGTTGAAGGATTCCGGCATGCCGGCATCGATCTTGTGTTCGCCCTTGACGATGTTCTCGTAGATCTTGGTCCGTCCGCTGACGTCGTCCGACTTCACAGTCAGCATCTCTTGCAGGATGTACGCGGCACCATAAGCTTCGAGCGCCCACACTTCCATCTCGCCGAAACGCTGGCCGCCGAACTGCGCTTTACCGCCCAGAGGTTGCTGCGTGACCAGACTGTAAGGTCCGGTGGAACGCGCGTGCATCTTGTCGTCCACCAGATGGTGCAGCTTGAGCACGTGCATGTAACCCACCGTGACCGGACGCTCGAAGGTTTCACCGGTACGTCCGTCGCTCAGGAATATCTGGCCCGAACGGGGCAAGCCCGCCAGCTCCAGCATGTCCTTGATTTCAGCTTCGGTCGCACCGTCGAACACCGGCGTGGCGAACGGCACGCCGCCCTGCAGGTTATGCGCCAGGGTCAGCACTTCCTCGTCGGACAGGGAGTCGATGTCCTCATGCTTGCCGCTGCTGTTGTAGATTTTCCCGAGAAACTTGCGCATGTCCTGAATCTTGGCATGCGCCTTGAGCATGTCACCGATCTTGACCCCCAGGCCCTTGGCAGCCCAGCCCAGGTGGACTTCCAGGATCTGCCCCACGTTCATACGCGAAGGCACGCCCAGCGGGTTGAGCACGATGTCCATCGGGATGCCGTCGGCGGTATAGGGCATGTCCTCGATCGGAACGATCTTGGAAATAACACCCTTGTTACCGTGGCGACCGGCCATCTTGTCGCCGGGCTGCAGGCGGCGCTTCACCGCGACGTAGACCTTGACCATCTTCTGCACGCCTGGCGGCAGCTCGTCGCCGCTGGTGAGTTTTTTCTTTTTCTCTTCGTACATCGCATCGAACTCGACCCGCTTCTGCGCCAGACTCTCCTTCAACTGCTCCAGCTGGCGTGCGGCATCCTCATCGGAAAGGCGAATATCGAACCACGAGTGACGTTCGACTTCAGTCAAATAGGTTTTGGTGACCTTGCTGCCCTTGGCCAGCTTCTTCGGCCCCCCGTTGGCGGTCTTGCCGACAAGAAGACGTTCTATCCGGCCGAAGGCATCGTTCTCGACAATGCGCATCTGGTCAGCCAAATCTTTCTTGAAACCCTTGAGTTCGTCGTCGACGATCTGCTGTGCACGCACGTCACGCTCGATTCCCTCGCGAGTGAACACTTGCACGTCGATCACCGTGCCGGACATGCCGGACGGCACGCGCAGGGAGGTGTCCTTCACATCGGACGCCTTCTCGCCGAAAATGGCGCGCAGCAGCTTCTCTTCCGGCGTGAGCTGGGTTTCGCCTTTGGGCGTTACCTTGCCCACCAGCACATCGCCCGCCTCTACTTCGGCGCCGATATAGCAGATACCGGATTCATCGAGGCGGCCAAGCATGCGCTCGGACAGGTTGGAAATGTCACGGGTAATCTCTTCCGGCCCGAGCTTGGTGTCGCGTGCGACAACGGACAGCTCCTCGATGTGGATCGAGGTATAGCGGTCATCCGCCACCACGCGCTCGGAGATCAGAATCGAGTCCTCGAAGTTGTAGCCGTTCCACGGCATGAACGCCACCAGCATGTTCTGGCCCAACGCCAACTCACCCATGTCGGTGGAAGCGCCGTCGGCGATCACGTCGCCCGCAGCGATCACATCCCCCACCTTCACCAGCGGACGCTGGTTGATGTTGGTGTTCTGATTGGAACGGGTGTACTTGATCAGGTTGTAGATATCCACGCCCACTTCGCCAGCGAGAGCCTCGACATCATGCACCCGCACCACGATGCGGCCGGCGTCGACATGATCGACAACACCGCCGCGGCGTGCCTGCACCGTAGTACCGGAATCCACCGCCACGGTGCGCTCGATGCCGGTGCCCACCAGCGACTTTTCGGCACGCAGACAGGGAACCGCCTGACGCTGCATGTTGGAACCCATCAGCGCGCGGTTGGCATCGTCGTGCTCAAGGAACGGAATCAGCGAGGCCGCCACAGAGACGATCTGCGACGGCGCCACGTCCATGTATTGCACTTTGTCCGGAGTGGACAGGGCAAATTCGTTGTGATGGCGGCAGGACACCAGGTCCTGCTTGAACTTGCCGTTCTTGTCGAGGTCGGCATTGGCCTGGGCGATCACATACTTGCCTTCTTCGATCGCCGACAGATAATCAATCTGGTCGCTGACCTTGCCATCCACCACCTTGCGGTAGGGGGTTTCCAGGAAGCCGTACTCATTGGTGCGCGCGAACAGCGCCAGGGAGTTGATCAGGCCGATATTCGGGCCTTCCGGCGTTTCAATCGGGCACACCCGGCCATAATGGGTAGGATGCACGTCACGCACTTCGAAGCCGGCGCGCTCGCGGGTCAGACCGCCTGGTCCCAAGGCAGAGACGCGGCGCTTGTGGGTAATCTCGGACAGCGGGTTGGTCTGGTCCATAAACTGCGACAACTGGGACGAACCGAAAAACTCCTTGATCGCGCCTGACACCGGCTTGGCGTTGATCAGGTCGTGCGGCATCAGGTTCTCTGACTCGGCCTGGGACAGGCGCTCCTTGACGGCGCGCTCGACACGGACCAATCCGGCACGGAACTGGTTTTCTGCCAGCTCGCCAACCGAACGCACCCGGCGGTTGCCGAGGTGGTCGATATCGTCGATCTCACCGCGACCGTTCTTGAGCTCAACCAGAATCTTGATCACCGAAACAATGTCGTCATTATCCAGGATCATGTTGCCGGTCAGCTCTTCGCGGCCGACACGACGATTGAACTTCATGCGGCCGACGGCGGACAGGTCGTAGCGCTCCTCGCTGAAGAACAGGCCACTGAACAACGCTTCAACCGAATCCTCGGTGGGCGGCTCGCCAGGGCGCATCATGCGATAGATGGCGACGCGCGCAGCAGCTTGATCCAGCGTTTCATCAATGCGCAGGGTCTGAGAAATGTAGGGCCCCTGATCCAGATCATTGGTATAGAGGGTGTTGATCTTGGCAACGCCTGCGGCCTGCAATGTTGCCAGGAGCTCTTCGGTAATCTCGTCGTTGGCGTTGGCGATGATCTCGCCGCTTTCCTTGTCAACAATTGCGTGGGCCAGCACCCGGCCCATCAGGAAGTCATCCGGCACAGTCACTTTCTTGATGCCGGCTTTCTCCATTTCGCGGATATGCTTGACGGTGATGCGCTTGTCCTTGGGCACGATAATGGCGCCGTCTTTTCCAGCAACATCGAACTTGGCGACTTCACCACGCAGACGCTCCGGGACCAATTCGAACTGCACACCCTTTTTGGCCAGATGGAAAGTGTCATTGACGAAAAATTGAGCAAGGATCTGCTCAGGCTGGTAGCCCAGCGCCTTCAGCAGGATCGTCACCGGCATCTTGCGGCGGCGGTCGATGCGGAAGTAGAGGTAATCTTTCGGATCGAATTCGAAATCCAGCCAGGAGCCGCGATAGGGAATCACGCGTGCGGAGAACAGCAGCTTGCCGGAAGAGTGGGTCTTGCCGCGGTCGTGCTCGAAGAACACGCCAGGAGAACGGTGCAACTGGGACACGATCACGCGCTCAGTGCCGTTGATCACGAACGAGCCGGAGCGGGTCATGAGCGGAATCTCGCCCATGTACACTTCCTGCTCCTTGACTTCCTTCACCGTCGGCTTGGAGGCTTCCCGATCCATGATGGTCAGGCGCACCTTGACGCGCAACGGGGCCGCGAAGGTCAATCCACGCTGCTGGCATTCCACCACGTCAAACGGCGGCTCGCCAAGTTTATAGCTGACGAAATCCAGTCGAGCATTTTTGGAATGGCTCTCGATCGGGAAAATCGAGCTGAACGCGGCCTGCAGACCTTCGCTCTTGCGAACTTCGGGCTTGACTTCCGCTTGCAGAAAAGCCGCGTAGGAATCCAGCTGGGTGGCCAGCAGAAAAGGCACTTCCAGCACGCTGGCGCGCTTGGCAAAGCTTTTGCGGATACGTCTTTTCTCAGTAAAAGAGTAGCTCATAGTATCTCCATGAATGTTTCCGCATCAGAGGACGGAAGGTAGAAGACTGCGAACGGCGGTCTGCTATCTGCCGGCTTCTAAAAGCGGGAAAAGGCTGGCGGTTTCCCGCCAGCCTGATCTCGGTACAGCAGTGCTTACTTGACTTCGCAGGTCGCGCCAGCTTCGATCAGCTGCTTGGCAACAGCGTCGGCATCAGCCTTGGAAACGCCTTCCTTGACAGCCTTGGGAGCGCCGTCCACCAGGTCTTTGGCTTCTTTCAGGCCCAGGCCGGTGATGGTGCGAACGACTTTGATGGTGTTCACTTTGTTATCGCCGGCGCCGGTCAGAATGACGTCGAACTCGGTTTTTTCTTCAACAGCAGCGGCAGCAGCAGCGGCCGGAGCAGCTGCAACAGCGGCGGCAGCAGCGGAAACGCCGAACTTCTCTTCCATGTCCTTGATCATTTCGGACAGTTCGAGAACGGTCATGCCAGCGATTGCGTCGAGAATTTCAGCTTTGGAAATAGCCATGATTTAACAACTCCTGAATAAATAATTTGAAACTGGATTTAAGATTTGGTTGTAGCGGTTTATGCCGCCTGCTTTTGGTCGCGCACTGCAGCAAGTCCGCGTACGAACTTGGTCGGCACTTCGTTGAGCGTACGCACGAACGTCGCGATCGGCGCCTGCATCGTACCCATGAGCTTGGACAGCAATTCATCGCGACTCGGCATGGTGGCGAGGTTTGCGACATCCTTGGAGGACATCACAAAATTCGCCATGGCGCCGGCCTTGATCACAAACTTATCATTGCTTTTGGCAAACTCATGCAGCACCTTGGCCGCCGCAACGGGGTCGCTGGAAATACCATAAGCCAGCGGCCCGACCAACTGGTCGGACAAACCCGCAAACGGCGTTTCTGCAACGGCACGACGCACCAGGGTGTTTTTCAACACGCGCAGGAAAACGCCGGCTTCACGAGCCTTGGCACGCAGCTTGGTCATGTCTTTCACTTCCATGCCGCGATACTCAGCCACCACGATGGTCTGAGCACTTGCCAGTTGCGCGCTCACTTCCGCTACAACTGCTTTTTTCTCTTCAAGATTCAGACTCAAGGTCTTCCCTCCTTCCGTTAAAATTAGTCCCGGAGCCGGGTCGGTTTCCCGCCCGATACCCTGAACTTACCCACGGCGACCTTCATTCAGGAGAAACTGACGCCAACAAATCGAATTGTCGGCAGCAAATTTCAAAACCCGTCTGGGCACGCCATCTGCGTAGACGGCCTAACCTCGCGGTCAGGCCATTAAATCCAGAGATGTCTACGGTCTTTGACGGCCTGCCGGAGCTTCCCCCGGCAGACCCAAAGTTCTTTATGCAGCCAGAGTGCTTTGATCCACCCTGACGCCGACTCCCATGGTGCTGGAGAGGGCCATTTTCTTCAAATAAATGCCTTTGGAGGCAGCCGGCTTGGCCTTGTTCAAGGCATCCACCAGAGCCAGCAGGTTTTCCTTCAGCGCATCTTCGCCAAAGGAGGCACGACCGATCGTGCATTGCACGATGCCACCCTTGTCGGTGCGGTATTGCACCTGGCCGGCTTTGGCGTTTCTCACCGCTTCAGCCACGTTGGGGCTTACCGTGCCGACCTTGGGGTTAGGCATCAGTCCGCGCGGACCAAGGATCTGGCCAAGCTGACCCACGATGCGCATGGCATCGGGGGTAGCGATAACCACGTCGAAATCCATCTTGCCGGCTTTGATTTCAGCAGCCAGATCTTCGAAACCGACGATGTCGGCGCCTGCCTCCTTGGCCTTGGCCACATTGTCACCCTGGGCGAACACGGCAACGCGGACGGTTTTGCCGGTACCACGCGGCAATACAACGGAGCCGCGCACCAGTTGGTCGGATTTACGCGCATCGATACCGAGATTCACGGCCACGTCGATGGATTCATCAAATTTGGCGGTGGCGGTCTGCTTGACCAGCGTCAGCGCTTCAGCCAGCGAATAGGCTTTGGTGCGGTCGACTTTGGCCGTAATCGCCTTGGTGCGTTTGGAAATATGTGCCATGTTATACGCCCTCCACTTCAATGCCCATGCTGCGGGCGCTGCCAGCGATCGTGCGTACTGCCGCATCCATATCGGAAGCAGTCAGGTCCGGCATCTTCGCTTTGGCGATGTCTTCTGCCTGGGCGCGCGTCAGTTTGCCCACCTTGTCGGTATGCGGACGCGGGCTGCCTTTTTGCACGCCGGCTGCCTTTTTGATCAGCACGGTGGCGGGTGGCGTCTTCATGATGAAGGTGAAGCTCTTGTCCGCGTAGGCGGTAATCACCACCGGAATCGGCAGGCCCACTTCCAGACCTTGGGTCTGGGCATTGAACGCCTTGCAGAACTCCATGATATTCAGGCCGCGCTGACCCAATGCCGGACCGATGGGTGGGCTGGGGTTGGCTTTGCCTGCAGGCACCTGCAGCTTGATGTAACCAATGATCTTCTTTGCCACTTTTACAACTCCTCTAAAATGGGTGCAAACGCTCTATACAAACCGCCGTACCGAGCTCCCCAGTTAAAAAATTAGGCCTTCTCGACCTGGCTGAATTCCAGTTCCACCGGTGTGGAACGACCGAAAATCAGCACCGACACGCGCAACTTGCTCTTGTCGTAATTGACGTCTTCCACCATACCATTGAAATCGGTGAACGGGCCTTCCTTGACTCGCACCGCCTCGCCCACCTCGAACAGCACCTTGGGCCTGGGTTTTTCCACGCCCTCCTGAATCTGCTGCATCAACGCAGCGACTTCCTTTTCACTGATCGGAGTCGGCTTCTGCGCGGAACCACCGACAAAACCGGTCACCTTGGCCGTATTCTTTACCAGGTGCCAGCTCTCATCATCCATTTCCATCTGCACCAGCACATAGCCCGGAAAGAACTTGCGTTCGCTGATGCTCTTCTGGCCGCTTTTCATTTCGACCACTTCTTCGACCGGCACGAGAATCTGGCCGAACTTGTCCTGCATGCCTGCGCGCTCAATGCGCTCCTGCAGGGCTCGTTGCACGCTTTTCTCATAGCCCGAATAGGCGTGCACCACGTACCATCGCATTGCCATCAGTCCCCCTGGCCCATCAATAATTTGACCGCCCACATCAGGCTGGCATCCACAATCCACAGGAAAATCGCAATCACCACCACCAGCAGAAACACGACGCCGGTGGTCTGAAGGGTTTCCTTGCGAGTCGGCCATACGACCTTCTTGGTTTCTACCCACGAATCCTTGCCGAAGGCGAAAAACCGTTGGCCGGGCCCGGTAAACCGGGCCACGAAAATCGCCATGGCCACACCCACCAACACTGCCAGCACACGCAACACCAAAGCATGTTCGGACAACAGGTAGAAACCGGCAATTCCTGCCGCAAGCAGCAGAACCGCCAAGCCCAACTTGATTTTATCTGTCATAAAGTTTCTTTTTCGGAAATGCAAACAGCGACCGGCACACATGCCGGTCGCCCGATCAATTTATTATTGCTGTCGCCCGTTCGCTTTTCCACACCATCTATCTGGCAGGCCAGGAGGGCCTCGAACCCCCAACCCTCGGCTTTGGAGACCGATACTCTGCCAATTGAGCTACTGGCCCAACTTTGGTAATGAGTGATGGCAATGGGTTTCATCACCCATTACCCTTTACTCATTACGTTGTTACTCGATAACCTTAGCCACCACGCCGGCGCCGACGGTACGGCCGCCCTCGCGAATCGCGAAGCGCAGGCCTTCTTCCATCGCGATCGGCTGGATCAGCGCGACCGTGATCGAGACGTTGTCGCCAGGCATCACCATTTCCGTGCCGGCCGGCAGTTCAATCGCGCCGGTGACGTCGGTGGTGCGGAAGTAGAACTGCGGACGGTAGCCC